>NZ_JACJOR010000333.1:0-25362 GCF_014695615.1 Leptolyngbya sp. FACHB-711 | reverse complement strand
TTAAGGAAGCCTCGATCGCATTCAAGCGTTCCTCCAAAGAGGCTGCTAGGGCAGCAGTTGCCTGATTGCGATCGTAAGCTTGCTCCAGTAAGGTTCCAAGTCTGGCAACCAGAATTTCAACGGTATCAGGAGGAGATTCAACAGGAACCTGATCTGCTTTTTCGCCAGAGGGCGATTCTGGCGGCGCGACGGGTGCAGTAGCTTTGGCTTCCAGACTGCGGTTGACAAAATGAACCAGCCAGTTTGCGGCTGTCATAATTGTTTGTTCAACCACAAGCTGCGTCATCGTCGTGGGCGTTGGGTTCGGGCTGAAATCTGCCGACGGTTGAACCTGCTGAGCGGTATTCTTGCTGAAGAATTTTGGTAGCCAACCCATAATGAACACTTACTGGATAACGGTTGATATGGTTAATAGACGAGACAGGCAATTAGCGATCGGATGAACCGGAATCGACCGGAACAAGCCGATACAGCGTTTCAGACTTGGGTGAACTGACATCGCTTCCAGCAGACGAACTCGTTTCCGCATCCGTGTCGCTGGTCACCTGGCTCACTGTGTCGATCGTGTTTTCCACAGCATTCTTCACCGTGTCTCCGACATTTTCACCCACGGTCTGATTCATGGTTGCAGCGGTGTCCTTAACCACGTTCACCGTGTTTTGGACTGTGCCGTTTACATCAGAAGCAGTGGTCTTCACCGCATTAACGGTTTCTTGCACTGTCCCGCTGACTCCATCCGCTGCATTCTTGATGCTGTCTCCGACGTCCTTAACCGTGCCATTGACTCCGGTTGCCACGCTAGAAATAGCATCTCCGACCCCGCGGAGGGTTTCATCAACGCTTGTTGCCGCCTTCTTGACGGCATTTCCGGCTCCTTGCACGGTCTGATTAATGCGATCGACCACGTTCCGGTTTGATAACGCTCCGGCAATTCCGCCCAGCGTTGCCCCAACCAAAACACCGAGTGCAACTTTGCCCAATCCAGACCTTGCTGCTTCAGAAGCCTGATTCAGTTCAGTCTGATTGATGCTTTGGCTTGTTTCCTGATCTATCGCCTGATCCATTGCCTGATCAATCATCTGATCAATGGCCGGATCGATCGCCGGACTAATTCCGTAATCAGTACTGCGCTCTGTGTTTTCCACAGAGTTTTCCACAGCTTCATTAATGCTGACCATTGTATTGTCCTCTGCGTCGCTGATTAACTCACCCGACTATTCGCTGAAATATTCACTGGATTTTGCTGATTCAACATCAGAAAACGGGTTGTCCTGCATCAGAATCTGCGGATTCTCTTCTTGCAAGATAATCAAGTCGGGCAACGAGGATTCTCCCTGAGCAAGAGCCTCTTCCTCGATCGCCTCTAAAATGACTGCCGCAATCATGTCTGCTTCGCCCTGGTCTGCCGACAGCAAATCCGACTGTTGCTCCATGCTGCTGCCTGCAAACTGGGAAGCATTTTCCATCGAGGACTGAGCGGACTGACCGACCGATGCAACCTGATCGGACACTTTTTGGCCTATTGCTCCGGCCGACTGGCTGACCGATGCAACCTGATCGGATACTTTTTGTCCTGCTGCCCCGATCGCTTCAGTAGTCGATTGCACTGCGCTAGAGGCTACGTTCCCAATCTGCTGTGCTCCTTCTACGAGGCCTTGAGTCGTATCCTGGGCATTGCCAACGACCGCATAGCTAATTCCGCCACCGATGCTCTTGGCTGCGTCTCCAACGCCTTTTGCTGCCTGACTCAATCCCGTGCCGATCGTTCCAAACGCGCTCTTGGTTCCTTCAGCAGCACGATTGAACCCTTCAGAAGTTTTCCGGCTAGCTAAAGCGGCTGCAAGCGACCCCAGCGTACCGCCAATCAAGCCGCCCAGCAGAACTCTGCCTAGTGCAGGGTTCATTCCTTTCAAGGGGGACTGAGTTTTAGACGGCTGCTCAGTACTGGTCGGCTGGACGGGAGTCTGAACAGGAGTTTGAATGGGAGTCTGAATGGGAGTCTGAATGGGAGCAGAAGCAGAAGGCAGATGAATATCGGTGGGCTGTTGAATTGGTTGAGTTGATTGAACCGTGCTTGTTGCTTGAGGAGTTTGCTCAAACTGGCTAGAAGACTGTGGGTTACTCATCGGATTTCTCTCCTTAACTTTGCATTAAACTTCGACAATTCGATCGCTAGATAATCTGTTACTGTCGTTACTATCAAACAAATGTCGTTGCTATTAAACGAATGGATGGCACGCGGTAAGTCATTCTCAAAGACATCCTCAAGCTAGAAGCTTGTTTCTCATTACGAGTTTCTAATTGCAATGAGAGTGCAGGCGATGAAAATGCACTTAGAAAATTCCTCTTGAGTTAATTAGGCTAACTAATCGTGAGACTTTGTACGCTTGCCAGGTGCGATTACTTATAACCTAACCATTCAATCCAGAAACTATCCTCTCCAAACGGTATAGATCGCAGAAATTTGAGTTATTCAAAGGTAAGAGTTTTATTTCTCACCGCTTTTTATTGCTGAATTTCTTCGCCTTCTACCGGGTTTGGTGCAGCATGAGGCAGAGCAGGACGATCTTCATCAGGAATTCGGGTCGGGACATCTAATTGTTTTCGCGCCGTTTCTTCCGCCATTTGCCGATCTTTTTCGTCTGTAAACTGACTTTCATCAAGCAAACTATCACTGGTTGCTGCCTGATCTCGCGTTGGCGGCGCACCATTCTTCCATCGATATTTAAAGTCCATCTTGTAGTCCCTTAATCATCAGATAAATGAAATGATGAGCTCACGCTAAGTCACGATCGTTTGACCAGCCTCTATCAAAGGGTGACTCTGGTTAAATTGCTTTGTTCAAAACATGTCTTAACACTTCAAACAAAACTTTAAGCAATGGGCTTCAGAGTCCTGCATCGCTCCCTGAATCTTCCAGAACTGCGGAGCTTGAGTGGATTGGCAGTCTTGCACCATCAGCGATTGAGAGGCTTTGAGGCTTTGAAAGCACACCCTGGAGGGATGAGTTCAATTCGTTTTTGGATCAGGAGCGTTCTTGGTAGCTACTAACAAATGTGTTAACAAACACTGACAAATAACAAATACTGACCAATAAGGAATAATAAGGAATTCGCTAACCCACTTTCGCTAACTCACTAAAGGAGAACATTAAGAAGAAAAAGCAGATTCTTTTATTAATCTTTTATTAACCTTTAATGGTAGTGAAAATCAGTCGTTAAAGGAGCGTTTCAAGCTGATTCCCTAGGAGGACGATCGATGTATCTGCTGGTAGAGCCATTGCTTAAATAAAAACATTAAATTAGAAACATAAAACAAATCATAAAAAACAGGATAAGTTCAATGGGTATGCAAATTGGTACAGAGACAAAAAACAGTTTTCATCTTGATAACTATCAGTGGCACTATCGCGCTCTACTGATCTTTTCTCCGACCGAGCAGGATTCTGATTTTCAAGAGCAAATTATGTTGCTTAGAAGAGAACAAGGCGGATTGCAGGAGCGGGAGTTAAAACTGGTTTATCTTTTTCAGGATGGAGAGAGCCACGCCGACCAAACAGCAATCTCTGAGCCGATCGCCGAGCAGATTCGAATGCAATTTGCCGTGGAGCCAGATGAGTTTGCGGTGATTTTAGTAGGCAAAGATGGAACTCAAAAGCATCGCTATGCAAAGCCAATTTCAGCTAGAGAGCTGTTTGGAGCGGTCGATGCGATGGCAATGCGCCAATACGAGATGCAGCATAAACGGTAATTAATCTGACGTTAAAAAGTCAAAACGTGAACGGCTAGAAGGATCTAGGGCTGAATTGGGCATCCTCAGCGGAGTTCGGTTGGGCAATTCCCTGCATTAATCTGCAATAGAAGAATCTATCGACCTCTTAAGCTAGAGCAGTACGTTTTGATGCTTCAGGTTTTATTTTGTCTGCAACTTATTCAGCTCATCCCAATCTCAATCGGGCGGTTCTTCAGCTTGCGCTGCCAACGATCGCCCAATCTTTTTTTCATACCCTGTTCTATTTAGTCGATCGCGCCATGCTGGGGCACTACAGCACCGATGCGCTGGCGGCTTTTCGATTAACGAGTCCATTGCTCTGGTGCATCAGCGGTTTGCTGTCTGCGTTTTCGATCGGCTCAGTGGCACTAGTTGGGCGAGCGGTGGGGGCAGGCGATCGGACTCTGGCGACGGCAACGGTACGGGCGAGTTTGGTGTTTGCCCTGGGAGTGGGAATTGCAGCAAGTGGGGTGAGCTGGCTGGGGCTAGACAGGATGCTTGCCCTGTTTCCGGGTGTCACGCTAGAGGTTTATGACGCTGCCAATCACTTTCTGAAGATCATTCTCTTTGCTCTGCCATTTGATCTGCTGGCAACTACGGCTGCCGCAATGCTGCAAGCTGCCGGAAATAGCCGTACGCCGTTTGTTGTGGCGGGCATTGCCAATTTGGTGAATTTGAGCATTGATTATTTGCTGATTTACGGTCGCGGCGGATTTCCTGAGCTGGGCGTGGCTGGAGCGGCGATCGGCAGTGCAATTGCGATGATTTTCAACGCCGGATGGCTGCTGTGGGTGCTGAGTCGGCAGCAGGGGGTACTGAGCTTTGTTGATCAGGGTAAAGCGTTGGTCTGGAGTGCGGCGGAGCGATTGGCTTTGAGTCGGGTGATGCGGGTGGCGTTTCCGACGTTGGGGGAGCGAGTGTGCCGCAGCATTGGTTATCTGGGATTCACAGCGATTATCAGCAGCCTGGGCAGTACCGCAATGGCAACCCATGAGGCACTGCTAGGACTGGAGGCAATTTGCTTTTTGTCGGCGGACGGGTTTGGCATTGCAGTAGCAGCGATCGTGGCTCAGCGATTGGGAGCCGGAAAACCAGAGGAAGCGATGCGCGGCGTTTTTGCCGGAATGACGATGGCGATCGCGCTATTGGGCTGCTTTGCGCTGCTGTTTCTCGCAGTTCCCGGCGGTTTGCTGAGGATTTTCACCCAGGATGATCAAATTCTTGCGATCGGAATCCCTTGCCTGGCGATTGCTGCGCTAGCACAGCCGTTTATGGCAACTAGTTTGGTGCTAGAGCAAGCCTTGAGAGGCGCAGGAGCCACCCGCAGCGCATTTGTAATTGCAACGCTGGGCTGGTTTGTGATTCGGCTGATTGCCACTTCCAGCTTTGTCTGGGTTTTAGGCTGGGGTCTGGCGGGAGTCTGGCTAGGCTCAACCTGTGATTGGCTAATTCGGGCGTTTTTGCTGCTGGTGGTGCTGCGGCGCGGAACGTGGCAAAAGGCGATCGTCTAGTATCGTCAGCTCTGCAAGAATTTGATAAATCCACGCCAGAATTAAACATTTTTGCCCTGGCTAAATTTTCTATACTAAATGCATCATGAATTGCATCGAAATTCATTCCGAGACAATTCAGCATGATTCGTTCTTCTCGATGGGATCAGCACACAGCCGATGCTTTCTTCTGGCGCGTATATTCTCTCAAACCCATTCCCGACCGCTTAGCGTAATTATCGTTCGATCATTGAGGGTTTGGCTCTAAGCCTGAACTCGAAAAAGTTTGTCTGCTGAGTCTGCTGATCGAGTGAGTCAATGCAGTAGGTCAATCCGGTGCTCAATGTACATTAAGGAGAAAACGAAGGAGAGGACGGGAATATGGCGCTGAATCAGTATTACACCATGGGACGATCAGGGTTGCGGGTGAGCCGCCTGGCACTGGGAACAATGACCTTTGGAACGGAATGGGGCTGGGGAGCAGATCAGGCAACCGCGCAGCAGCTATTTAATACGTTTGTGGATGTAGGCGGAAACTTAATTGACACGGCGGATTTATACACGGGCGGAACGAGTGAGACGTGGCTGGGTCAATTTGTTGCAGAACGAAACTTACGCGATCGAGTAATCATCGCCACCAAGTTTTCCTATAATGCGGAACCCGGAAATCCGAATGCGGGGGGAAATGGACGCAAGAATATTTTGAGAGCGGTTGAAGGATCGCTGAAGCGATTAGGCACAGACTATATTGATCTCTACATTCTGCACACCTGGGATTGTGTGACTCCTGCCGAAGAAGTCATGCGAACCCTGGATGATCTGGTGCGATCGGGCAAGGTGCGTCATGTAGGTTTAAGCGATGTTCCTGCCTGGTACGCAGCGCGGGCACAAACCCTGGCAGAGTGGCGCGGCTATGAGCCAATTTCGACGCTTCAGCTTGAGTATTCGCTGGTCGAGCGCAACATCGAGCGGGAGTTTATTTCCCTGGGGGCAGAACTAGGCATGGGCGTGATGGTGTGGAGTCCTCTGGCAAGCGGTTTGCTCAGCGGCAAATATAAGCCGAGTGACGGCGGATCGATCGGCGAAGGGCGTTTAGAAACGGTGAAAGGCGTTCAGAATCCGGCGTTTCAAAAGTTGAACGATCGCAACTGGAAAATTGTGGCAGAACTGGAGCAGGTTGCAAAGGAATTGGGGCGCAGCATGGCGCAGGTAGCGGTTAATTGGGCTGCTTCTCGTCCAGGGGTTAGCTCGGTGATTGTCGGCGCAACGAAGCTATCTCAGCTTGAAGACAATCTGCGATCGTTAGAGTTTGAAATTCCGACGGAGCAATTGCAGCGATTAGAAGCCGTCAGCTGTCCTGAGCTTCAGTTTCCCTACAGTTTCTTTGGCTCCGAGATCCAGGGCATGATTCATGGCGGCGCAACGGTAGGACAAAAACCGACAGGCTATTATCCGAATGTTTTATTTGAATCGGGCGGTGCAGGGGTGTCCTGAGAACGAGTCGTTGACTGAAATCAATGATCGATCGCCTCACGTCATCCTTTCGCAATTTTGACATTCTGCGCGATTTTGACATTTTGATAGGGGCAGTTGGTTCACAATTTCGATCCGTTTCAATTGGCTCCTGCTTCAGGAAGAGAAATACGATCGCCTGGGTAGAACTTCAACAAAATATCTAACTGCAACATCTAACTGGAGTTGGGTGAACAAAACCAAAATTATCTAGAAAATCAGATTGTTTGCAGAATTAAAAACTCAAATCTCTTGTCGCTGAAAGACAGGACAAAGTGCTGTGTCTTTTGAAGTGGCTTGAATGGTAAATCAAATTATTTCTTCGTGGAGAAATTAGCATGGTATCCAAACTGGATGATACAAAGCGGCAGTTAATTGGTGAACGCTTAGCCGATTTGCTTACTTTTCAAAAACTCATTCTTTCAAATGACCAAAAGTTAATCGACATTTGCCCCTACGAAGATATTCGCGATCGTTTGCAAAATATGCTCGAAGACGATCAAAAGAATCTGGGCATTATCGAAACGGTAATTGTTCAGTACGGCATTCAAGCAGAGCCGAGTCCTGCCACCCACATCTTTGTCAAGAATTTTGAGCAAATGATGGAGGGCGATGATTTCACCTTCTACCAAAAGCTAATTCACCACGAGTTGATGAAGCATGGTCAAGCTATGAGCGGCATTAATATTCACAAAGCGGCTCAGAAAGTAGGAGCAGACATTGAGGTGGCGATCGGTCCCCTGAATACCGTTAACTTTGAAGGTCGGGCACACCAGGAGCAGCTCAAAGGAATGCTCGAACAGGCAGGCGTGCGTGAAATGACCGGCATGGATGCCGATCAGGGAATTTGGGCACGAGTTCAGGATGCGGTTGCGGCATTGTCGGGCGTTGCGGGTAGCGTCATTACCCAAAACACCGATAAGCAGGACATGAATATCCAAACCCTGATTCGGCTAGACCACAACAAAGTGAATACCATCTTCACTGAAATTGGCGCAACCAAAGATCCTCAGAAGCTGCAAGAATACTTCGGTCAGCTTTATAAAGACATCCTGGTACATGCGCAAGCCGAAGAGGAAGTGGTCTATCCTGCCATTCGATCGTTTTATGGCGATGAGAATACTCAGGAACTCTACGACGAACAGGCTGAATGGCGACCGATGCTGGAGGAAATCAAGGCGATGGATCCTGCTGCAAATGCCGACCTGTTCCGCTCGAAGATCAAAGACCTGATGACTCATCTGGGCGACCACATTCGTCAGGAAGAAAGCACCATGTTTGCGGCGATCGACAAAAATTGCAGCGACGCGCAAAAAGAGCAAATGGCAAGCCAATTCAAAGAAGTGAAGCGCAAACTTCAGCAGGACATGATGGCTTCGGTGTAATCTTGCTGTTTAGTTTAATTACTTAATCGACAGGCTTCACTGTTGATTACTTCTGCTTTGCAGGTTGGGTGCGTTATTTGCGTTGTTGCGGTAGCGCACCTCAATTATTGAACAGCGGCAAACTCACCAGCAGCAGAATGAACTGACCCGCCAAAGCGAAAATCAGGGCTAAGGTTACTGATTTCTCAAGGACGGTTTATCGAGCCGCCCTTAAAATTGAACTGCTAGCCCAAATCTTTGCCGTCGCCCCTAATCTTGATCTAGCAGGAAATTCTGGATAAACAAAATCGTCGAATAAAACTGAAAATCGATGTTTTGTTTTTTCGAGAAACCGTGTCCTTCGTCTTTTGCCACCAGATACCAGACTGGAACGTGACGCTGTTTTAGCGTGGTAACAATCTGTTCGGCTTCATTGAGCGGCACACGCGGGTCGTTTGCCCCATGAATTACAAACATAGGTTTCTGGATTTTGTCTGCGTTGTTCACTGGAGAGATTTGCAGCAGAAACTTTCGCATTTCTGGATCGCGTTCATCGCCATATTCTACGCGGCGTAAATCGCGACGATAGCCTTCTGTTTTTTCGAGGAAGGTAACAAAGTTAGAAATGCCGACAATATCGATCGACGCTCGAATTCGATCGCCATAGTGCGTTGCGACTGCCAGGGACATATAGCCGCCGTAGCTGCCCCCGGTAACGAGAATGCGATCGGCATCCAGATCGGGTTGGGTTCTAATCCAGTCAAGCAGTGCGCCAATATCTTGGACAGAATCCTCGCGCAGATAGCCGTTATCCAGTTTCAGAAAAGTTTTGCCATAGCCAGAGGAGCCGCGCACGTTGGGATAAAGTAACGCCACGCCCAATTCATTGAGATAGTAATTGCTCCGTCCCAGGAAAATGGGGCGAAACTGTCCTTCGGGTCCACCATGGATGTTGATCATCACCGGGCGTTTGCCGGGAAAGTGAGCGGGAGGACGATAAAGAAACCCAGAGATGGGGCGATCGTCAAAGCTTTGCCACTGCACTAACTCAGGCTCAGAAAAGCTGCTGGTGTTCAGCCCGCCCGTTTCGCTTTCGGTCCAGCGATCGATCTGTCCAGTCGTGACATCCAGCGAATACACATCCGCGTTCGATTGAGCAGAGATAAGCGTAAAGCCCAGATCGCGGTTGTTTTTGTGCCACTGTAAGCCAAATACTTGACCGATCGGCAGAGCAGGTAATGGGATTTCCCGTTGGGTTGTTGTATCAAATAAATGGAGGACGCTAATTCCATTTTCGTTCGCCGTGAATGCGAGCAAGCGTCCATCATGGGATAAGCGAATTTGTTCAATATCCCATTCAATTGAGTTTGTTAAAAACGTATAGTCCTGCGTCTCCAGATCGAGATACGCTAATCGCAGAAACTCTGAATCTCGATCGCATACCACATATAAACCGTTGCGCTGTTTATCAAACACAACCGCCTGATAAGCCACGGGTTCGCCGCCTTTAGGCGTGAGCAGCCTTTTCTCCCCGGTCTGGGCATCCACTAGCCACAGATAGGTTTCGGTGATCGAAATATATTCAATAACGGCAATGTGGCGATCGTCTTCTGACCAAGCAGCCGGAAACCAGCCTCCCCCTTCTACCGTCATCAGCAATCGCTCCTGTTCTGGCTGAAGCGGATCGATCACGTATAGATCGGTATCTTGCTGGGTGCGACGAGTCGAGGTGTACACCATTTGCGTTCCCGACTTTGACCAGATACCGCGACTGTTTTTTGAGGTTCCGTCGGTTAATAGCGTCACCTGCCCAGTTGCCAAATCGTAGCGATAGTTTTGGCTGAATTCGTTCCCGCCAATGTCTTTGCTAAAAACAAAATATTCGCCCTGCGTTGGCTGATAAGTCGCTCCGCTGACCGGTTCCGGGAAAAAGGTCAACTGCTTGCGGCTGCCCAAAGGAAACTGAACCTGATGCACCTGTGCCGTTTGCCCAAACCGAGTGGAAATTAGCATCGATCGCTCAACCGGATGCCAGCTTGAAAGACTTGCTGATCGAAACTCGGTGTAGCGATTAACGCTTTCGACGATCGATTGAGGAATAGCAGGAATGCCATCGAGAATCAGATTATCGTTAGGTTTAAGTTCAGTTTGGGAAAGAACAGGCATAGAAAACGGTGAATTGTTTGATGTAGATTATTTTAACTTCAGAAAAAATGTCTGGAGAAATGCTTAAGGAAATGAAAACGAAATTAGGCTTTTATTGAGTCTAAACCGCTTAAATCTGGTAGGTTTTCAGATATGCGGTAATCAGAGCCTTGGTTTCAGCCACCATAGCTGATCGCTGCTGAGAATCGCAGGTCATTGCCAGCCAGAGCAGTTCATTCGCTGCTTTAAAGACGATCGTGGCAATCATTTCGCACTGAGTACTCTCTAATTGAGGATTGCGTTGAGACAAAAAATTAGTTAGTCCCATCAACACAAGTTGGTCATATTCATTCATTGCGCTGGCAGCGGTTACGGTCATTTGATTGAGTAACGCTCTCAGTACAGCGCGATAGCCAGGACGCTCATCCGCAAACTGCTCAAACGCATCAATGATGCGATCGACATAGGTACTAATTTCCACTTCTGCCAGTTCGGTATGAAGCTGCAAAAACATTCGATATTCCTGCTCAAAATACCGATCAGCCAGTGCTCGCACGATCGCCGCTTTATCTGGAAAGAACTGGTACAGTGATCCGATCGGCACTTCGGCACGGCTGGCGATCGCCCGTGTGGTGGTTTGTTCATACCCTAATTCGATAAACACTTCCTCTGCGGCATCTAGAATCTGATGCACCCGTTCCTGGCTGCGGCTTTGCTTAGGCTGTCGTCGCATTGTGGAGGCTTTTAGGCGATCGTTTGCCATTTTGTGGACTCCTTTTCTTGACAAAACATGAGCAACGTTCGTATTTTAAAAACATGAACTTTGTTCGTATTTTATCCTGTTTTTCCTGGAGATTGCGCAATGCACCCGATTCATCGACTTGCTCATCATTTGCCTGCCCTCCCTTCTGGAACTAGCTTTCAGCCTGTCGTTCAAACAATGCGAGGAATCAAAGCATTCGTCACCCTTTTGTTTGATGAAAGCGGCAACCTGGAACCCGTGTGGGAACTGAGCAACAGCCTGCTGAATAGCCCAGCGTTTCAACTGTCGATCGCCGCCCTAAAAACAACGCCCGAAGCTGCTGCGATTCTGTCAGAACGATATGTGGCTCCACCGCACGATCTGGACGAACTCTTGCAGTACCCCCAAAACTCCCTCGGCTACGTTTATGCCTGCCACATGAAACAGTTAGGATTTCAACCCTTTGAGCCTGTTATACCGATCGATTCGGACACCCACTACGTCGAATATCGCTGGCAAAAAACGCACGACATCTGGCACATTATTACCGGGTTTGATACGAGCGAAATGGGCGAAATCGGTTTGCAGGCTTTTTATTTGGCGCAGTTTCAGCTTCCACTCTCTAGTCTGCTCGTTGCGAATGCGCTAATTGCCACAACGATACTCCAGCCAGAGTGCCTGAATCCGCTGCTGGGAGCGATTGCTCAGGGATATCAAATGGGAAAAGTGGCGAAACCTTTGATTGCCCAAAAATGGGAAACCGCCTGGGATAAGCCTGTGGATCAGTGGCGCGAAGAACTGAATGTGCAGCCCGTTCGCCCTTAACCATGTCCTGTAAGCTTTTCTGGCAGATTGTTCGCCGCACTTATCCCTGGCTGCCACTCCTGATCACCCTCTGCCGTGCAGCTTGCTCAAGGGGGAACGATCGCCTGCGTGCCGAGATTCGATTCTGGAAACTCTACAGCCAGATTAATTTTGCAAACCTTTTAGCGATCGCGATCGACCTGACTCAACCCGAATTTTGGGTGTAAATTCAAAATTAAAGGGATGGAGGATTTGTCACACCCAATTTATCCAGGGTTTCTTCGAGTTTGATAATAAACTGCACATCCGCAGCCGGGAGCGCGTGACTTTCACTGCCAAACTGGACGGGTTGAGCAGAGGGCTTGAGAATTGAAAACGCCTGCCGAAACTGCTGCGGGGTTGCCGGAAAGGGCGCGTCAAAATGACAAGAGATAATGCGTTCAAACTGCCAGCGAGACACCCGCTCTGCCCAATCGAGCACGGTTTGCGGCGACTGATCCAGAATCAGCGTTTGCAGAATGGGTGCAACAAAAGGACGACCGTTTCCCCGGAGCGCATCAAACGATCGCTTCCAGTCTTCTTTCCAATCAAACGGAAACAGTCCTAGGTAGCCTTTGAGAGATCGATCGGAGGCTTTAAAGGCATCGCGGATCGCCTGACCCAGACCCAGCGTTTTTAGCGTATCGGGCTGAAAGTAGACGGCAAACAGAGCAATTCTCTGCCAGCCTTTGCGGCGGTTTGCTTCAGTGTCGATAAACGGGTCGGTGGCTCGATTGCGGGCATGAAACAGGAGCGGATAAGGGTCATCTTGAACGATCGCCGGAGGTTCTTCGGGCACAGACAGCACGGTATCGGTAACGAGCAGTGTCCTAGATGCTTTGTGAAAGCAAGCCACTTCTTCAAAGCAGCCGCGCCCTAGGTCAATATGCAGCAACTCATAGTCAAACTCATCGCCAAAGGGAGCCAGATGACTTTCGGCAGGCAAAACGTGAGTTCGAGCCCGTGGAAACCCTAGCCAGCTTAAGGGCAAATTAAACGGAAAGCTCCACTGATGCGGCGGCACAAACACCTGCGCCTGGGGAAAGTGACGGGCAAAGGGCGGCACAAACACCTTATGCTCTAGCCCTGACGAAGTGGTGAGGAGAATATAGCGCACGGCTCCGTGTTCTGCTTCTAGTTCGCGCACCAGGCGAATGCACTCGCGGGTGGGGGCGATCGGTGAATACACGAGCAGTCCACCGGATTCCAAGCGCACGATTGTCATGCGAACCGGAACGATTGTATAAAGAATGCCCTGCAACTGGTCAAAAGTCCAGATCGTATTTGTGACGACCTCTCGCCGCAAGGTACGCCGCTTGTGATAGGGGTAAACTGGAACTAGAAACCAGTACAGCCAGGAATGCTCCCGGTTCTCGCCAGATTGCAGGGTAAGAGAAGAATTGTCTGAAGGATATGCCATGAGATTGCTCCTTCGCTACCGTCTTAGCCGTCTTAATTGCCGTCTTAATTTAGTATATCGAGCTGCGAAAAAGCAGATGCCTTCTTGCTCATCAGCATCTCTCTTTTGTAGAACTTACAGCCTCAAAACTTACGACCTTTGAGGGGGAACTTCTCTTTCCCAATGTTGAGGAACGTTGCAGAAACAGTCTATAAACTATTACAAATCCAGTAGGTGAATCGATCGGCCTGAAAAAGCAAATGATTAAACCCGATTAATCAGATATAGGATTAATCAGATACAAATAGAGATATAGATCGAAGTATTCTGCGAATGCAGACAAAAGCATTCTGCATAACGATTTACTCGTTAGTTTGATCCTCATTCTTTGACATTTTCACAAATATTTACCAGTCATTCAGCCATGACCGAGCAGCCTGACTCAATACTGACCGAGGAACAAGCGACTCTTCGGGAAACAGTAAAGCAACCGCCCTCATTGACTAAATCTCCCAATTCTGAAGCGTTGCACAAATCTGGACGCTTTGACTGGGTGCGGGGCATTGCCGGAGGAGTAGTCGATCGTGGTAAAGGCGTAGCTCGCTCGGCGGTGGCTGTGGGTGGAGCGGCAACTCAGCGGGCAGTTGGCTGGATGGGAGGGGTCACCGAGGGAGCTGGACAGGTTCTCAACCTTTTGGGTCGTTTGCCTTTGCTGCGAAATCCGTTTGTGCGGCGATTGGCAGGGGTGCTCAAGCTGGACTGGCTCATGGGCATGAGCGATCGGGTTGACACCAGCAAAGCGACTGCAACGGTGAAAGAGATGCAGCAGAAGCATCCCAACGAATCGCCCGGTCAGATTGCTCATCGATTAATGGTGAGAAAAGCAATGCAGGCAGGGAGTTCTGGCTTTGTCACCAGCCTTTTGCCTGGATTTGCCACCGCACTGCTCGCACTCGATCTGGCGGCAACCACTGCCCTTCAGACGGAACTAGTGTACGAAATTGCAGCTGCTTACGGTTTAGACTTAAACGACCCGGAGCGCAAAGGCGAAGTGCTGGGCATTTTTGGGCTGGCATTGGGCGGCGGTAACGCCCTGAAGGCAGGACTAGGCTTTTTGCGAAATGTGCCGTTTGCGGGTGCAATGATTGGAGCAAGTACAAACGCGACGGTTCTATATTCGGTAGGATATGCAGCAAGCCGATTTTATGGAGCAAAACTGCAAGCCACAGCCGATGAACCTAGCACTGAAACGCTACAGCAAATTCAGCAGCAGAGCGAGGAGTATCTCAATCGGGCAATCGTCCAGCAAGCGATCATGGATCAAATTACCGTTCACATGATTCTGGCAAGCTATCCCGACAAAACTTGGGAAGATATCTTCCCGGAACTCCAGCGATTGCAGATTGAATCGAATTCGCTGAAAACGATCGCCGCCAATATTCAATCTCCACAGCCGCTCGATCAGCTTCTAGAGCAGCTTGATTGCGATTTTGCCGTTTCTGTTCTGGCACAGTGTCGGCGACTAGCGGAAAACAATGGTACGGTTTCTCAGCAAGAGGCAGCAATTTTGCAGCAAATTGAGCAGAAGTGCTCTTCTAATATCAGTCTCTAGCAGCATTGCTAGCAATCAGCTCCCCAGGCTGGACGGCAAACTCGGTTGATTCGGCTCCGCGACGACCAATCACTTTGGCAGGGACACCTACAGCGATCGAATAAGGGGGAATGCTCTTCGTGACAACTGCCCCGGCACCGATCACGCTGCCTTTGCCAATGGTGACGCCATCCAGCACCCGCACCCCTGTACCAAGCCAGCAATCATCCTCGATCACAATGCCTTTGCATGTTGCACCTTGAGAACAAATTAAAGCATTGGGATCTGAAAAAATGTGGTTATTTGCATAAGCACTAGCGTGCGAAGCAATCATGCAATACTTCCCAATCTTGATGTCCCCAGGACCTGCCGCACAAAAGTAGGGACCGATGTACGTCATCTCCCCAATTTCAATACACCCGCCCAACGCTTGAAGATGGGCACCTTGATCAAGTCTCGATCGCGAGCGTAAAATAATGCGGCTCTTGGAATTTCCCCAACAGTTTAAATGGCTGTTGCTCTCGACTGCTGATTTCTTCTCGAAAAAAATTCCTTTTGCACCTGCTAGTTGCACCCCAGTTCCAATATTTACTCCCTCTTCAATTTGTCCTAAAAGGGAACGATAAACTAATCGACGAATCTTGTTTCCCAAGGTTAGCGGAACAGCACCAAAAATAGCAGTTAACAGCGCAGTTTTCCGCTGATTCCACACCACATCCCTGGGAAACTGAGCATCAAAAATCATATGATTTATCCTGAATCATTGCAGCAGCGTAGTAAATTAGACAGTGAATTAGATAGTTAAGAGCAAATGCAAAGGGACTTGAAACGGTAGTCGTTCAATTCAATACGCGACTGCTCTTGTTGCTGTAGGGGTCGAATAAAAAACTTGAAGTCTGGAGCGAATTTGCCGTAATACTCTGCTGCTGCTTCAGCCTTTGATAAATCTTGGTAAATTAATGCTCCTGCGGGAGAACTGCAAGTCGTTAGCCATCCTCGCCAAATTCCCTGAACCCAAGCCTGTCGATCGGTTTGAATCACGTACATCTTTTCCTCCACAATTCTCTTTATACGGTTGGAATAGGCTCTAATCTTAGAGTGACAAAAGACAATGAAATCGAAATGAAATCGAGCAATAAAATAGGATTTCAATCAACGAAATATTTCTTTACTGAAACCACTACGACTTCCTTCGTTAACACGATGTTGATACGATCGCAACTGAAATCTATCGGATGATTCCCGCTCACGCTCACCTGGTGACTAAGCCACTAATGGAATGAAGTAAAAGCTCGATCGAACAAAGTAAAAGTTCAGCAATAAACCTGCTTCTATTCAATCAAGTTGCCCTATCTAAAGCTGCTGCTTAGGGACATCTCAACTCTACTTGCTGCCCTTTTTGGAATCATCAAACTTAGGTTGAATAAAAGCTGAACGAGTTAAACGCTCCCTGCTCGATTCTTCACCACGCAATTAGACTCTAGAGGGGAAAGCGCACCCGCCCATCTCCACCGAGAATTGCTTCTATCCTGCGGTAGAAATTTTTGAACTCGATCGCACGAATTATCATCGCTACAGCAAATACCTGAATCAGGCAAAAAAGCAACCGCGAATTTTCTCTCGAATTTTCCTGAAGCAGCCAAATTTCTTTGTGAAAGAAGAACTATGAGAATCGGTTTTCCCTGTTTGTGACTGCACCGTGAAGGAGTTTAAGGAGTTTGGCGAGATGAGTCAGTTGTGTCTACTTGCAGCCAGTTTGGTTGCTCAAGGTCAATCTCCCGGCTGGCAGTTAGCCCTGCCTCCCACTTCTTTAGATTCTCCCCAATCGGATGCTTCCAGTTATGCTGAATTTTGCCGAACCCAGGGGAAAATTACGCTTCAAACTACAATGACGCAGGTCGAGCGCGCACCTTCTGGGGTCAGGCTGGTTTCGCAGCGACCTGAGTTTAGCCCGGCTTCACCTGTCGTTGGCATCGCGTCAAGTGTTAGCACCAGCATCCGCCCCAGTTCTGGAAGCCAGCTTTTCCACCAGCGAATTGCGGCTCTGCAGGTGGGTCGTCTGTATCCTCGCTTTCCGGTGAACAGCTTTCAGAGGGCTTGGCAAAACGCGGTGCGACAGCCAACCTATGAAGAATGGATCAGGCTGCTGCGGCAAGAGGCTCAGGTAATGACACGCAGTCAGGGTTCCAATCGGCTGACGATTTTGTTTGGCGATTCCCTGTTTCTTTGGTTTCCAACCGATCGTCTGCCTAGCGATCGCTTCTGGCTAAACCAGGGCATTTCGGGAGACACCACAGCGGGAATGCTGCGCCGGATCTCCAGCTTTAATCAAACCCGTCCTGACCGAATTTATGTAATGGCAGGTATTAACGATCTGCGACGCGGGGCAAGCGATCAAACTGTGTTGAGTAATTTAAGACTTATGATCGAACGCCTACGGCAAGCTCATCCTAATGCGGGAATCGTAGTTTATTCGATTCTGCCGACCCGTCTGCCTGCCCTGCCCAGCGATCGAATTCGGCGGATTAATGCCAGCCTTGCCGCAATCAGCCGTCAGGAAGGCGCAAGCTTCTATGATCTGCAAACCCACTTTGCCGGAACAGATGGTATCCTGCGCCGCGAACTCACCACCGATGGGCTACATCTTAGCCGCCGAGGATATGAGGTCTGGCAGTTGGCAATGAGTATGCTGCGCTGAACATTTTGTTCTCAAAGCCGCCCCCAGTTTTCCAGTTCTCCAGTTCCAAGATAAATTTGCCGTCTGGGTTTAAGCGTCTTTATGCGAATCGGTAATCTTAACGTATCCTATCAAAACTAGGAAAATTGAACGGCTCAGCGTGTAACGCATTAATCAAGGCAGCTTGATAGCGTAAAGTTGAAGTTTTAGAAAAGGATACCTGTTAGAGCATAAGCTTCAATGAAGAGTGCCATTGATGGCGGAGAATTGGGCTATCTTGGTTGGAAATAAAGTCAGCTACATTGCGATGTCCGATCGATTATTGTTTATGCTGTTTGAAATTAATAGAGCTGTTTCTGATGTCTATAGTGGTTGGATTGTCTGGAATTCATTCCTGGCGTTTATTCCGCTTGTTCTGAGCTTTGTTTTATTCAAGCGGCAAAGCCGGGTGCGTCCGGTGTGGTGGTGGGTGCTGCTTGCGGTGTTTATTGCGTTCCTGCCAAACGCCCCTTATATGCTGACTGATATCATTCATCTGATTCGGGGCACTCGTGCAGGGCTTTCCGGCTGGGTAATTGCGCTGGTACTCATTCCGCTTCACGTTGGCGCAATGCTGGCAGGGTTTGAGGCATACGTGATTTCGCTGCTCAATCTGGGACGCTATCTTAAACGCCAGGGAGCAAGGCAGTGGGTACTAAGGACAGAACTGCTGGTACATCTCCTCTCAGCAGTCGGCGTTTATATGGGTCGATTTCGTCGGTTTAATAGCTGGGATCTGGCAGTCAGCCCAACCGATGTGGTGAGATCGACGCTGAATGATTTGACCTCCAAACAACCGATCGCCGTCATCCTGGTCACGTTTGTTGTGCTGACCATCTTCTACTGGGTGATGAAGCAGATCACCCTGGGCCTCTATCTACGGATTCGCTATGCCCGTGATGGCAAAGATGTCTTGATTTAAAGTTGTTTTGTGGTAACTGCGCTCAAGCAGGGTCTAGCCGTTGCCGATCGCAATCAGTTCGGTTTCCGATTCGGGTTCCACCTCCCAACTGGATAAGCTTGCTAGCCGATCGATCGCTTGATCGATAAGCGTCAATCCCTGCTCCAGCGTTTCCATCACTGCTAGCTTGCCGCGCAAATCTGCCGCATCGGGAAAGCCTTTGGCGTACCAGGTCATGTGTTTCCGTGCCTGACGAATACCGCGATCGCCCTTGTATTCCCACAGCATTTGCAGATGATCTCTGGCGCACTGAAGCCGCTCGATCGGAGTCGGAGGCTGACGCAGTTCCCCAGTTTTAAGGAAATAATCCACTTCGCCCACTAGAAAAGGATAGCCCAGCGTTCCACGCGAACACATTACTCCATCTGCACCCGTCATTTCCAGACAGCGAATTGCCGCTTCCACGGAAAAAATGTCTCCGTTGGCAATCACCGGAATAGACAGCGCCCCTTTCACTTTCGCGATCCATTCCCAGCGCGCCGAACCGTTGTAGCCCTGAGCGCGAGTCCGACCATGCAGCGTCAGCATTTGTGCGCCTGCGTCCTGCATTCGCTGAGCAAACTCCACAGCATTAATTTCGCTTTCGCTCCAGCCGATCCGCGTTTTGACGGTTACAGGGACGTTGACTGCTTTGACGACCGATCGCACAATCTCCCCTGCCAACTCTGGCTGCCGCAGTAGCGAAGACCCGCCCCCGTTTTTGGTGATTTTGTTCACCGGACAGCCCATGTTGATATCGACAGTATCCGCTCCCTCATCGACCGCTTTTTGCGCTGCTTCTGCCAGAAAATCCGGGCGACAGTCAAAAAGCTGAATGCTGATCGGTCGCTCCTCTGGATCAATTTCCATAATCTTTGGCAACTGCTTGACGTAGTGCAGTCCCGTCGCGTTTACCATTTCGGTGTACATCATCGAATCCGGCGCATAGCGACGCACCAGCCGCCGAAATACTAGATCGGTCACACCCGAAAGGGGCGATTGCAGTACCCGACTCTTCACCTCGAAGCTGCCAATCTTGAGCGGAGTGGAAAGCCTTGCTTGAAGACTGGGAGAGAGCGTGAGCATGGTTCTAGGAGAATTGGGTCTTTCTGATTGTATCGCTGGGAGGGTGGATGGGTGGGCTACTTGGGTTCCCAGCAATCGTTAGGGTCTCGATTTCAGAAAGTGCAATTGGCTTGTGCCGCCCGATCTAGGCCTGATCTAGGACTGTGAGCGGCATCACTTCCCACACCCCTAATTCAAATCAAAGGAATTAATCTCCATGGCATCCCCCGATTCTTCGGGTAAAATCCGCAAGCGAATCGTTCGTGAAAAGGTACTCTCCGGGTCACCCAGGCTGATTTCTAGGACTTCACTCGTGAGGGAACTCAGGTGATTGAGGAGCGATCGAAGCTGGGGCGTGCTGGAGCCGCTATCGAGGTAGACTCGTTCAGCCAGGGTGTTCAGTCGTTTCCAGGTGGTATAGAGTTTGGCGATCGTTTGTTCGAGCTGGGCAGCGTGGTTGACTAAATCGGCAGTGCTGTTGAGGCATCCGATTCGCAGAGCTTCTTCCAGCGCGGTTTCCAGATCAAGGGAGTTCTGGTTGAGTGCCTGCACCTGAACAGCTGCACTGAGATATTTTGCCAGATAGCGGGCTTCGGAGGTGACTTGCTTCACCGTGTCCACGTCTGGATTTTCGGCAATTTCGCTTTTAAGAACGGTTTGATGCGCTTCGGGCAGCTTTTCCATTTCCTTCACAAGTGGAGCCAGATAGCGGGTAGGCAGGGAATGATCTGCCGCTTTTTCCTTCACCGTTTCGGGCAGCAGATCGGAGGTGATTGCCGTCCATTCGTCAGAGAGCTGGCGCACTTCTCGGCGGGTAATTCGATCGCCTTTACGAGCGGCATCGCTGACCATTTGCTGCACTTCGGGAGCCGCCTGAGCAGTTTCTAAAAACGCCCGTTTGCTGAACTGGTTCACGTCTTCTGGTTCCAGCATTCCTTCTTCTAGCAGCGTGTCAGCACTGTTTGCTAGCTCGATCAGGGAATACGCCTGAGTCTTGCTAATATCGCGCTCCTTCAGCCAGTAAAGGAAACCTGCGCCCCGACCATCGCCGCTGCGTTTTTCCCGATTGCGTACCGCTCGCAAAATTCGCCCCCGCCAGATCTCCGTTTGCAGGTCAAACCGATCGCACACTAACCAGGCGGCATCAATCTGCTTCTGAAACTCAGCTTCCGAAACGCGATCGTCCTCTGGATCGGGAAGCTGAAAGTTGAGATCGAGTCCATCAATTGCTTCGGGCAAACGCGAATGGACTGGAGAAAAGGTCGGCTCGTCGGTCGAGTCAAACGAAGGAAGTACTTGAACCATAAATTAAGTCGATCGCAGCCGAAGTATTATGACACACCTCGGCGGACGGTCAAGTAGTTAGATCTCTATATCTAGCGTTAGAAAATTTAATTTTGCTCGATGGACGGTAAGGATAGTTAACCTCCTTTTAGCCAATCCCCAGCCAGATGAAAACCTGACGCAGCACCAGCACCGAAACGGTCAGGCAGGCGATAAAAATCAGCAGGAGCCCCAGCAACAGCAGCAGGGCAAACCCCCGATTTTGTGATCGACGACCGGGCGGCACGATCTGAAGGTGGTCTTCGAGCAGGCGGATATTGCGAACGTTCGATTTCCAGGTCGCGTCAAAGAAATCGCCCACCAGGGGAACCGTGCCTACTAACGTTTCCAACACAATATTTGAAACCATCTGGGTCAGAACTGCCTTAGAAGCCCCCAGACGTGCCGCTTCCATCACAATATAGGCAGACAGCAGCAGCCCCGCCGTATCGCCTCCACCCGGAACTAGCCCAATAATCGGATCAAGCCCAATGCGATATTTCGTGCCGGGAATGCCGATCGCACTATCGAGCAGATGGCTCAATTGTCGGAGACGCTGTAAACGATTGGCAAAGGAGGCAGACGCAAGAGGAGGCATGGCAGGCAGCTAGCATAAGACCAGAAAAAGAATACTGAATTCTTTAGCATTTGCGCGACTGCTATAGGGCAGATTTTAGCGTAGGAAGATGGTATTGCTAATAATTTTGAGAAATGGTTTGAGCAGGGTTTAACCCCATCATTCGCTTGAGCAATCTTTTTCGTCTCTAGTTTAATGAAGCGTGTGAGCAGTGGTGCAATATCCCCTGCTAAGTCCAATTCGGGTGCTCAATCGGCAATGTCAAACAAACTAAATTCATCTTGATTGCATCTTGATTGCATAAATTCTCCACCAGGGTTTCTGGGACTCCTTTTGAGTCAATTTGTTCTGACCCAACCTGAATTTAATAGTGTTCACAGCCTAATTGCTTCACACGAACGCAGTGCAGTAGCGATCCAGCAAACCGAGTCATAAATAGATTTGGAAAAATGTTGTGCAAAGGCTAAACCTCGTACAAGATATTAAGATTTACGACAAACTTTGGAGATTCCCTGACTCCCAGCCGCTCTACCATGCCAATTAACCCTTAAGCCCTGAGAATAGGAGATACAGGGTTTGGATGCCCCCGTTCTGGCTCTGCTGAATCCTGTGTACTGTGAAGGGGGTTCATATTGTGGTTTTACAAGCTTCTCAGGGAACCGATAATCGCTACGAGTCTCTAACTCAGACGATCGCTCGGCAACTACTTTCGGCAACCCGTGAAAATCGATCGATCTTTGCCCAGCTCCGCGATCAAATGCGCTGGGACGACAAGCTGCTGGGCTGGGCGATGGAGAATCCTGGCTTGCGGGTACAGCTCTTTCGCTTTATTGACTGCTTGCCTGCATTGCGGAGTAAGGCAGAAATTGCGCGTCACATGCAGGAATATCTCGGCCAGGAAAACGTCGAACTGCCTGCTGCGCTGAAGGGAATGCTGGGCTTTGCTGCCCCCGATTCGCTTCCCGGACAAATGGCGGCAACGACGGTATCCACTGCGGTAGAAACGCTGGCGCACAAATATATTGCTGGCGAAACGATCAAGCAGGTGATTAAGACGATCGAACAGTTGCGGAAAGAAAAGATGACCTTTACGGTCGATCTTCTAGGCGAAGCGGTAATCACCGAAGCCGAGGCACAGTCTTATCTCGATCGCTATCTGGACTTGATGGAGCAGCTCACCGAAGCCTCAAAACGCTGGTCTACTGTGGAGCAGATCGATCGCGCTGATGGGGAAGAATTGCCCAAAGTGCAGGTGTCCGTGAAGCTGACCGCATTTTATTCTCAGTTTGATCCGCTGGACGAAAAAGGCAGTCAGGCAAAAGTGACGGAACGGGTGAGAACCCTGCTGCGCCGCGCCGGAGAACTGGGGGCGTCGGTTCACTTCGATATGGAGCAGTATCAGTATAAAGACATCACGATCGCCATTTTGAAGCAGCTTTTGATGGAGCCAGAATTCCGCGATCGCTCTAATATCGGCGTGACGCTTCAGGCCTATTTGCGCGATACCGAGGCAGATTTGCGCGGTTGGGTCGAATGGGCAAAACAGCGCGGTAACCCGATCTCGATTCGTCTGGTGAAAGGCGCGTACTGGGATCAGGAAACGATCAAGGCAAACCAGCACGAATGGGACGTTCCTGTGTTCTCGCACAAAATTTCGACCGACGCTAATTTTGAAAAGCTAACGCGCATTCTGCTGGAGAGTCACGAATATCTGAATGCGGCGATCGGCTCTCATAACGTGCGGTCCCAGGCTTATGCAATGGCGATTGCCCGCGAGCTGAACATTCCTCGCAAGCGGGTCGAACTACAAGTGCTGTACGGCATGGCAGACAAGCTAGGGAAAGCTTTAGTAGATCAGGGTTTTCGGGTGCGGGTTTACTGTCCCTACGGCGAACTGATTCCCGGCATGGCGTATCTTATCCGTCGTCTGCTAGAAAATACTGCAAATACGTCATTTCTGCGGCAAAACCTGGAAGAACGTCCGGTTGAAGAACTGCTGGCGCCCCCAATATTGGTTGAGGAAAATGGAGCAGCGATTCAAAACGGCAAGTTTCACAATGCCCCCGATACGGACTATGCAATCGTCGCAAAACGTGATCAGGCACTCGATGCGGTTCAATCAGTACGGCAGCAGTTAGGCAAGAGTTATTTACCGTTGGTGAATGGCGATCGCGTCAACACCCTGGAAAGCTTTAACTCGCTCAATCCCTCGAACCCCGACGAAATCGTTGGACAGGTGGGACTCGCCAGCACTGAGCAGGCAGAGCAAGCAATCCAGGCAGCCAAAGCCGCATTCCCGGCATGGAAGAAAACCCCGGCAAGGCAACGCGCCAACATCCTGCGGAAAGCAGCCGATCTGATGGAGCAGCGACGGGCAGAACTCGCAGGCTGGATGGTGCTAGAAACCGGAAAGCCCCTAGGTCAGGCAGATCCAGAGATTTCGGAGGCGATCGACTTCTGCCGCTTCTACTCAGATGAAATGGAACGACTCGATCGGGGCGTCAATTATGACGTGGTGGGCGAAACGAACCGCTATCACTACCAGCCGCGTGGCATTTCGCTGATCATTTCCCCCTGGAACTTCCCCCTCGCGATTCCGACCGGAATGACTGTGGCTTCCCTGGTAGCGGGTAACTGCACGATCCTGAAGCCTGCGGAAGTGTCGTCGGTGATTGCGGCAAAACTAGCGGATATTCTCGTCGAGGCGGGAATGCCCAAAGGTGTGTTTCAATACCTGCCCTGCAAGGGTTCGACCGTGGGTTCCTACATGGTGAAGCATCCTGACGTTCACATGATCACCTTCACCGGATCGCAGGAAGTCGGCTGTCGCATTTACCGGGAAGCGGCAGAGCTTCAGCCGGGACAAAAACATCTGAAGCGCGTCATTGCCGAGATGGGCGGCAAAAATGCCGTCATCGTAGACGAAAGTGCCGATCTGGATCAGGCAGTGGCAGGCGTGGTTTATTCTGCCTTTGGCTACAGCGGTCAGAAATGCTCTGCCTGTTCGCGAGTAATTGTGCTAGAGCCAATCTACGAAACCTTTGTGAATCGTCTGATCGAAGCTACGCGATCGCTCAATGTGGGCGTAGCCGAATCTCCCAGCACGCAAGTCGGACCCGTGATTGATGCCTCGGCACAAAAACGCATCCGCGAATACATCGAGCAAGGCAAACAGGAAGCCACTCTCGCGCTTGAGCTGCCCTCCCCTGAATCGGGCTACTTTGTCGGACCCGTTATCTTTACAGACGTTTCGCCCACCGGGACGATCGCTCAGGAAGAAATCTTCGGTCCCGTTCTGGCTGTGATGAAGGCGCAAAATTTCGATCAGGCGATCGAGATTGCAAATGGCACAAACTTTGCGCTCACGGGCGGCTTATACTCCCGCACCCCGTCCCACATCGCCAAAGCCGAAGCCGATTTCGAGGTAGGCAACCTCTATATCAACCGCCACATCACAGGCGCGATCGTTGCCCGTCAACCCTTCGGTGGCTTCAAACTCTCTGGCGTTGGCTCCAAGGCAGGCGGACCCGATTACCTGCTGCAATTCCTCGAACCCCGCCACATCAGCGAAAACATCCAGCGGCAGGGATTTGCCCCGATCGAAGGTGCAGAACAATAGATTTGTTGATGGTTGAGTGAATGGTTAAGTGAATGGTTAAGTGAGGCGGTCGCTCTTTTTCTGTGGAGAAGGGGCGATCATCTTACTATAAAGATTAAGTATTACTTAAATAAGTAATCATTCTTGAATAGAAAGGTGTACCGGGCAGGTGTGTTGAAATCTTTTCGTAATACCAATACTTCATGTTGTTTTTCAATTTTGATTGCTACCTACGCTCTAAACACTGATATAACTTAAGAAGCTATATAAGAAGTATCTAGCCTAT
>NZ_JACJOR010000332.1:0-2747 GCF_014695615.1 Leptolyngbya sp. FACHB-711 | reverse complement strand
TTAGTCTTTTTTAAGTTAAAAAAGATTGTGGAAGGCGTATAGTTCTACCAAAAGTTGAGTTTACAAGCCCATTCGCTTGGCTTTAACTGTAACTAACCTGGTCAGCATTTATTTTTGAAGAGAAGTAATTCATGATGAAATCTCAATTCGCTCATGCACTGATCAAAAAGTTGATCCTTTCTGCTGGCGTTGTTAGCGCAATGGTTGCGGCAGGTGCAGTCATTGAAAGCCCGATCGCCCGCGCTGCCTATCCTGAGCGCACGCCGGGAACCTTTGAATGCCGCAACAGCCTCGACCCTCAGTGCGAAAACCCTGCTCGTGAGATTGAGTCAGAGGCATGGCGCGCCCGCAACAATCCCGGTCCTGATTTTGCTGAATCGCCCAGAATCACTCAGGAGCCGGAAGCAGGAAATCAGCAGTGCCGGAACAATCAGAACGTTGTGCTTTGCAGCAATCCCATTCGCTACACCGTAGAAGATCCTGAAGCTTGGTCGACCTTCTTCCCGGAGTCGCGCTAGTCGCCGCGTTGGTCGGGCTTTTCCTGAGTTAAATCAAACCTGACCAATTAAGCCTAGTCGATCAAGCCTAGCCTGTTCAAAACTGAATCAAAACGGTGGGGGCAATTACCCCAAAGGGGACTGCGGAAGAACCGACTTGCCCCCTTTTTTATGTCTTCATCTTTAGCTCAACATCTTCTCAACGCTGAGCCTGCCACAGCGAGTTCTACTGCGATCGAGCGTCCTGAATCGGCTTGCCGGTCAGAGATTGCAGGTTTGCTAGCCGCGATCGTCCCTGTCCTTTAACAAACTCGATTCTGGGATTGCCGATGCCATAGGTGAGGGCATAACTTTGAGTCAGCAGCCAGAGCCAGAGCGATGGATTCTTTGCCTCCAGCCAGGGCTGAATCGATCGCGCCAGGGAAGGAACCCAGCGCAGCAACCAGCACATCAGCGCAAACAGGGTGAAGTTGACATAGCTGCCCACCCAGCGCATTAGATCCCGTGGGCCTGCCAGTTCCCAGATCCACAGCAGCAGCGACGGATTCAGCCAGGCCGCCTTAATTGCCATCCGGTTAAAGGGAATCCAGCCCGCCCGGTCTTTGATAAAGCGATCGGCAACGGCAGGAGGTTCGCTGGCAAGAATGCCAAAAAAAGTATTGAGCATCGAGTTCACCCGCTGGGGCGCAATAAAACGATGCGTAGGAACCATCATGCCCTTTGAGAACAACCAGGTCACAGAAATGTTGCTCTGATACGCCCGGATTTGATTCAGGTGATTTGCCTTCAGCAGATTGTGACGCAGAGCCGTGTCGAGTAGATCGGTCAGGCGGGGCAAATTTCGCACCAGCGAACCGAATCCGGTAAACACCAGCGGAGACTGAAGCGAAGCCGCATCGCCGATCGTGATCAATCGATCAACGGCAATCTGGCGATCGGTTGCCGAGGTGCTGAAGTGTCCCGGAATGTAGCCAAAGGTCGCTTTTTTCCACTGAAGCTGGTTCAGGTCGCAGCGACGATACTCCGACACGATGGTAAAGAAATCTTCGTACATTTCCAGCAGCGAACCAGGATTATCAGGGTTCACCTGATGATAGTGAAACAGATAGAAAGTCAGCTCATCGCCCCGACCAGGAAACAGTTCCCAAATGAGCTGCCGCCCGCGTGAGATATCGCCGTGACTATTCAGCACATCCCCATAGCGCGAATCCCAAACCCCCGGCTCAAATCCGCCGTCGATGACCGCTCCCACGGTGGGACACACGCTGTCAAATGCCCGTCCTCCGTTAAGCTGCCAGGCGATCGGCGAAGCGGTTCCCATTGCATCCACGAGTAGCCGTCCTTCTGCCTGTTTTGCCGTCCCGGTGGGTAAATGGGTGGCTCGAACGGTTACGCCCGACGCACCGACTTCTGCCTGCAAAAATTCGGTTTCGTCCCAGATTTCACCACCCGCCGATCGCAGCTTTTCACCGCAGAGCCGCAGCAGTTTTTCGGCATCGAGCGCAACATTCAGCACGGTTGGCGTGTGCAGAACTGGAGCTTTTGCCTGCGGCGGATTGTTGGCATCGAAGAACTTGTGAAACCCGTCGATATATTCTCGGGCAATCAGTCCCTCAAACTCGGAGGCGGTAAATAACCCCAGATCAATCAGATTCTGAAACTCCGATCGCGAAATGTTCCACTCCCGGTTCATGCGTCCAAAGGGCAGCCGTTCTAACAACAGCACCCGGTAGCCGAGCCGAGCCATCACTGCTGCATGAATTACGCCCAGCGCGCCGCCAATATAAATCAGGTCATAGGCGGGTTGCTCAGGGGCAAGAGAGCTGGTTTGCTCTTGCTCCGGCTGTTTGCGAACAACAACTTGTTTGGGCTGCTGCGGCGATCGAACTCCCTCTCGCCAACGTTTTTCCCACCAGTACACACGGGTCAAGTCATACTCACCGTTAGGAATTCGCCGGAAGCATTCCACTGTCTTGGGGTAATGGGGCGCGAGGGCATCAAAAATTGACTGCTGGCTCAGATCGATCGCTGAAGGTTCAGGATAGCGATTCGGAAACGCTTGACGAATTTGTTGCGTAAGCTGCTTTAGAATCTGTCGCTCCTGACGCACAGGCTGCACCGCCCAGCGAAAGACCTTTAAATAAGTGGTGCGCTGGACTGACCAAAGAAAAATAGAAAGTTCTTCAGCCAGACCATCGGCGATCGATGCAGTTGCAGGACGCAGGCGCGTAGAATCCGCAAATACTAACC
>NZ_JACJOR010000331.1:0-5535 GCF_014695615.1 Leptolyngbya sp. FACHB-711 | reverse complement strand
CAGGGACGAGTGCTGACGCCGGATGCCCTCGACTGGCACACCCAGGCTGACTTGTTTCCCACGATTCCCGGAACCCGACAAATTATCATCGCCGAAATCGATCGCGTTCAGACTTCCTGCGGTACGGGCGTTCCGCTCTATGAGTTTGAGGGGCAGCGATCAGACATGGTGGAATGGGCGCAAAAGAAAGGCGATCGGGGCATGTGGGACTACTGGCAGCTTAAAAATCAAATCAGCGTAGACGGTCTACCCACCCCGCTTGCAGGATGGATGGAGCGTAGCCAGCAGGAGATTGGCGGGAATTAGGCTCGATCGGGGCTAAACGATCGTGATTACTGTTAATTCAGGCGGGCAGAAGAGCCGTCCCGGTGGATAGGTTCCCAGTCCGCGATTCACATAAAGCAGATTAGAGCCGACCTGGTGCAATCCCTGCGCCCACTCCCAGTGCTGCAAGACTTTGTAGCAGTCTTCTTTCATATAAGGAATCCATTTGCGCCAGGTTTTGGGAACATAGCGACGCAGCCGCTGATAGCCTGTGGGAAAGGGTCCGAAACCGGGTAAAGCAATCTGACCGCCGTGGGTGTGCCCGGAAAGCTGAAGATCGACCCGCCAGGGCTGAAGTTTAGCGGCAGAGTCGGGATTGTGAGAAAGAACGATGCGGGGCGTTTCGGGGTGAAGCTGACTTAAGACTAAAGCAGGATTAAACTCACGCGACCAGAAATCTGCCAGTCCGACGATCGGAAGCTGTTGCCCTAGCGGGTAAGCAATTTCATTCCACAGCACCCGAATTCCAGCGCGAGTGAGGGCAGTTGTCACCTCGGTTCTGGATTGGGGCAGTTCCAGGTCGTGGTTTCCCAGCACCGCATAAATCCCCAACCGGCTCTCAAGCCGCTGAAGTCGATCGGCTAAGGCATAAATCGGAGTGGGGTCATCGGTGACATAATCGCCCGTGAGCACCACCAAATCTGGCCGAAGCGCATTGCTAGTTTCGATCGCCTCAGTGAGCATCTGCTCTGAAAGCCGGAGTCCGTCATAATGCAAGTCGGAGAGCTGTACAAACCGGATATTTTGGAGCTGGGGCGGTAACTGGGGAATGGCGATTGTGATCGCTTCAGTCCGAAGGGAGCCGGATAACAGCTTGTGCATGGGTGATATACGTTCTTCTGAACGGTCATCTCAGCTTACCAAATGGAGGTATCCGGCCTGGTGTTTGCTGTATCACAAGCTGCATCCGAATCTGGTTTGCTGCCTGATGCTAGTAACGAGTTCTGAAGTAACAAGTTCTGAAGTGACGAGTTCTCAGAACTGACGGGTTTTTAGTGGGGGTTTTTAGTGGGGGTTTTTAGTGGGGATTGTATGGACAAGAGCAGGCAAACTGGCAGGAGCAGGAATCCAGGACAGGTTGTGTAAAGGCTTTGTGATAAATCAACAAGTATACTTATCAAAATGTCACATTCCCACGTATTTTTAGGAGGATTCAAGTCTCCTACTGTATAAAGTAATTGCAAATGAATTTCGTGCAGTGACGCGATAAGAGTTTTGACAAACTGTTGTCGATGCCATCTAGACGGAACAAAAGGCAAAATGGTAGAGATTCTACTGAGTGTTTTAGCTGGCCCTAATAAGATTTCAGGATTGACCCGAAGTTTTTACCTGAATCTCCGTATCCCTGAGTCGATCGAGAGAAATTAGGGCAAAGTTAAAGTCAAAGGGCATAGCGTGTATCCACAGAGATCCTACTGAGATGACTGTTGTACTACAAATTGGGGATCGATCGATCAAGGCTGAGGAACTGCTGCCGCTGATGGCGGGTTATCAGATGATGCCGCAGTTTGTTCAGGAACTCCTGATTGATCAGGCAATTCAAGCGATCGACTGTACAGAAGCAGAAATTGCCGAAGCACGTCAGCAATTCTACAGTCAAAACCAGCTCGAAGAAGCGGAAGCCCGGCAGTCGTGGCTAGCCTACTACGGTATGACTGAAGAGCAGCTCGATGCTCTGGCAAGCCGGGAAATGCGGATTGAGAAATTTAAACAGGCAACCTGGGGAAACAAGCTAGAGTCTTACTTCCTCAGCCGCAAAGACAGGCTCGATAAGGTCATTTACTCTCTAATTCGGGTTCAGGAACAGGACATTGGCGTTGCCCAAGAGCTTTATTTCCGGGTGTTGGAAGGCGAACAGAGCTTTGCTGAACTGGCACGCAGCTACTCAAAGGGTCCAGAAGCGCAGACCGACGGCTTGATCGGTCCGGTAGAGCTGAGCGTTCCCCACCCGACTCTGGCACAGCTTCTGATGCTCAGCCAGCCCGGTCATATTAGCCCTCCTACCCGTGTGGGCGAATGGATCGTCCTGGTTCGTCTGGAAAAATTTATTCCCGCCCAGCTTGACGAATCGATGCGGCGGAGATTGTTAAACGAATGTTTTAATACCTGGCTCAAGGAACAATTGGAACAAGTCGATTCCCTGAGTTTTAATCCTTCTACGGCTGCCCCCCTTGCCACATGACCTATACCAAATCCACTGTTCAAGACTTTGTCGCGGCTGTTCCGCCGTTCGACCAGCTTTCGCCCAGTGCCTTGTCCTACGCGACTGAGCGGTTTCAGCTCTTGCGTTACCGGATGGGGCAGGCGGTGCTGGTGCGCGATCGACTCCCCAATCAGGTCTGTATTGTTTATCAGGGACAGGTGCGGCTACTGGGCTATGATCCCCGGACGCAAAAGCCTGTGACGCTGCAACTGCTTCAGCCGGGAGCTATTTTTGGCTGGGTGGGGCTGGTGCGCGGTGTCCCTTGTGAAACGGTGATCGCCTCGACGGAAACAATCTGCCTCACCCTATCAGCCACCGATTTTCTGGCGTTGCTGGAGCGAGAACCGACCTTAGCCAGTGCGTTTCGCCAGCGTGCGCCGCTGATGGAAGTCTTTGACCTGCTGGGCACAGAGCTACACCGTCAGGCAAATGGCGATGCTGACTTGAAAGAGCTATCGTTTCAGGCAGAAACCGAAGCGGTGGTATGCAACCTGCCCCCCGGACGGACTCCGATCGCCCAGCTTGAACAAAATCGGATCTGGCTCGTAAGCGGCGGCGGCGAAATTGAAAATTTCCCGGTCGGAAGTCGGCTGACGCTAAACGGTCGGCTCAGCGGCGTTGAAGTGACGGGCAGCCGGCCTGCGCGAATTGTGGGCTTTCCAGAGATCCTGACCGAACAAATTGCTGATGCCACCCCGGAGCCGATCGAATCAGCGGCGATCGAGCCAGAGCTTGAAATTCCCTACGCGCCCGATCGTCCCGGAGAAGCTGATCCCAGTCTCACGGCGGATAAAAAATCCTCTGGGCGGCCCAATTATCCCTTTGTGCGCGGCAAGGGTGAGCTGGACGAAGCAATGGCTTGTATGCAGATGCTCTGCAAGCACTTCAATATGCCGTTCCGCAGCGATGTGGTGAAGCGCGTTTTGGTGAGTCAGTCGCAGCGGATGGGCGCCGTCTCCCTGGAGCTGTGTGGCGCGGTTGCCGAAATGATGGGCTTGAATGCTCAGCTTGTGGTAGCTCCAGCCAATGCGATCGGTCGTATCGAGGGTCCGGCTCTGCTGAAGTGGCAGGATGGAATTGTGCTGCTGTATGAAGCGAGCGAACGTGAACTGGTGATTGCTGATCCCCAAAGCGGCATTCGGCGACGCAAACCTGCGGATTTTGCTGAAACCTGGGGACAGCAGGGTGAGATCCTGCTGCTGAAATCGACCAAGCAAACGCCGCAGCAGCGATTTGGATTGAACTGGTTTTTGCCAGCCGTCCAGAAACACAAGCGGGTGCTGATCGAAGTCTTCATTGCCTCTTTCTTTGTGCAGCTCTTTGCCTTGGCGAATCCCCTGATGGTGCAGGTGATCATCGATAAGGTGATTGTGCAGAAAAGCATCGCCACGCTGCATGTTTTGGGGTTTCTGCTGCTGGCACTGGCACTCTTTGAGGCGCTTCTCACCAGTGTACGAACGTATTTGTTTGTGGACACCACGAACCGGATCGATATGTCGCTTGGCTCAGAGATTATCGATCACCTGCTGCGGCTGCCGCTGCGCTACTTTGAACGTCGTCCGGTTGGAGAACTGGCAACACGGATCAATGAGCTGGAAAATATTCGGCAGTTCCTCACCGGGACGGCTCTGACCGTGGTGCTGGATGCGATATTCTCCGTGATCTACATTGTGGTGATGTTTGTTTATAGCTGGCTGCTGACGCTGGTGTCGCTGCTGACGATTCCCCTGTTTATTCTGCTGGCAGTGTTCGCTTCACCCCTGATTCGTAACCAGCTTCGCGTTAAGGCGGAGCGAAACGCTGAAACCCAGTCTTATCTGGTGGAAGTGGTTTCAGGGATTCAGACCGTCAAAGCCCAGAATATGGAGCTACGGGCACGCTGGCAGTGGCAGCAACGCTATGCCCGATATGTCAGTGCAGGCTTTAAAACCGTTCTCACTTCCACGACTGCCGGGTCTGCCAGCAACTTCCTGAACCAGCTTTCGGGTCTGCTGGTGATCTGGGTCGGAGCTTATTTGGTGCTGCAAGGTCAGCTCTCACTCGGTCAGCTCATCGCCTTCCGAATTATTGCCGGATATGTGACGAGTCCGCTGCTGCGTCTGGCGCAACTTTGGCAAAACTTCCAGGAAGTGGGTCTGTCGATCGAACGACTCAGCGACATTGTAGACTCGGCTCCCGAAGCGGATGAAACCGATCGCCAAAATATCCCGATGCCTCCAATTCAGGGTCAGGTTAAGTTTGACGACGTTTCGTTCCGGTTTGGCACGAGTGGACCGTGGCAGCTCACCAACGTCAGTCTGGAGTTTCCTGCAGGCGCGTTTGTCGGGATTGTGGGTCAGAGCGGTTCCGGGAAGAGTACGCTGATGAAGCTGCTGCCCCGACTCTATGATTTGGAAGAAGGGCGAATCATTATCGACGGCTACGACATCAGCAAAGTCGAACTCTACTCGCTGCGACAGCAAATTGGCATCGTGCCTCAAGATACCCTGCTGTTTGAAGGTAGTGTGCAGGAGAATATTGCCCTCACCTGTCCCAATGCTTCGGCGGAAGAAATCATCCGGGCGGCTCAGGCGGCGGCGGCGCACGACTTCATCATGGAACTGCCCAACGGCTACAACACGCGAGTGGGTGAACGCGGAGCTTCCCTTTCGGGTGGACAGCGGCAGCGGATTGCGATCGCCCGCACGGTGCTGCAAAACCCGCGTCTGCTGATTCTGGACGAAGCGACCAGCGCACTGGACTATGACTCGGAGCGGCGCGTTTGCCTGAATTTGGCAGAGGTGTTTAGCGATCGAACCGTATTTTTCATCACGCACCGACTTAGCACAATTCGCAATGCCGATATTATTTTGATGATGGATAAAGGTTCGCCTGTTGAAATTGGTACGCATGATGAACTCATGGCGCTGCGGGGACGCTACTATGCCCTCTATCAGCAGCAGGAAGCTGAAATGTAGTGTGCATCTATCACGGATGGTTTCTCAGATATTCTCTAAGATGGATGCAGA
>NZ_JACJOR010000330.1:0-11188 GCF_014695615.1 Leptolyngbya sp. FACHB-711 | reverse complement strand
TGATCGGCTTGGGGGTGATGCCGTGCTTTTCGTTGTACTCTTGCTGGATGACGCGACGACGCTCGGTTTCACTGATGGCTCGTGCCATGCTGTCGGTCAGGTTGTCGGCGTAGAGAATTGCCTGTCCCCGAACGTGACGCGCTGCCCGTCCGATTGTTTGAATCAGCGATCGTGCTGCCCGTAGGAAGCCTTCTTTGTCCGCATCGAGGATCGCGACGAGGGAAACTTCCGGTAAGTCCAGACCTTCCCGCAGCAAGTTCACGCCGATCAGCACGTCAAACTCGCCTGCCCGCAGATCTTGCAGGATCTCAATTCGCTCGATCGAGTTAATCTCGGAGTGGAGATAGCGGACGCGAATCGCTCTTTCTTGCAGATACTCCGTCAGGTCTTCTGCCATGCGCTTCGTGAGCGTCGTAACGAGAGTACGTTCGTTTTTTAGCACCCGCACCTGAATTTCGCCCAGCAGATCGTCGATTTGTCCGTCGGTGGGACGCACAAACACTTCTGGATCAAGCACACCCGTGGGACGAATCACCTGCTCTACGACGTGACCTGTACCTGGGATATAAGACCTCGACTCGTTCTTGCCTTCGCCCTCGACTTCAAACTTGCCGCCCGATTGCTCTAGCTCCCAGTCGCCCGGCGTTGCCGAGACAAAAATGCACTGATTCACCTTCTCCCAGAATTCGTCGGACTTGAGCGGTCGGTTATCTGCCGCGCTGGGCAACCGGAAGCCGTGGTCAATTAGCGTCATTTTGCGCGATCGATCGCCGTTATACATCCCGCGAATTTGGGGAATCGTAACGTGAGACTCGTCGATCACCAGCAGCCAGTCTTTCGGGAAATAATCGATCAGGCATTCGGGCGAATCGCCTGGATTGCGTCCTGCCAGATGGCGCGAATAGTTTTCGACCCCGTTGCAGTAGCCTACTTCTCGCAGAAGTTCCAGATCATAGCGAGTGCGCTGTTCAAGTCGCTGTGCTTCCAGTAATTTATTTTCGCCTTCCAGTTCCATCAGACGTTCTTTTAGCTCTTGCTCGATCGCATCACAGGCTTCATGAAGCCGATCTTCAGGAGTGACGAAGTGACGCGCCGGGTAAACGTTAATCCCGTCCATGCTTTGCAGCGTTTCGCCCGTGAGCGGATCGATGTAGCGAATCGCGTCGATCTCATCGCCAAAGAATTCCACCCGAATAATCCGATCTTCGTACGCCGGACCAATCTCCAGCACGTCGCCCTTCACGCGAAACTTGCCGCGCCCCACTTCCAGGTCATTGCGCTCGTACTGCACCGAAGCCAGATCGCGCAGAATTGCCCGCTGGTCTACCTCCGCACCTACCCGAAACGGAATCGCCGCGTTTAAATACTCGTTCGGAATGCCCAGACCGTAAATGCAGCTAATCGACGCGACCACAATCACATCTTTGCGCTCAAATAGCGATCGCGTTGCCGAGTGCCGCAGCATATCGATCTCGTCGTTGATCGAAGCGGTTTTGGCAATGTAGGTATCGGTCACCGGAATATAGGCTTCCGGCTGATAGTAGTCGTAATAGCTGATGAAATACTCGACCGCATTATCCGGGAAAAACTCCCGCAGCTCATTGCACAATTGCGCCGCCAGGGTTTTGTTATGCGCCAGAACCAGCGTCGGCTTGCCCACGTTTTGAATCACTCGTGCGATCGTATGAGTTTTTCCGGTTCCGGTTGCGCCCAGCAACGTCTGAAACCGATCGCCCTGCTCCACCGATTTAGTCAGCTTCTGAATTGCCTTTGGCTGGTCGCCTTTCGGCTCAAACGGGGCTTGAATGTGAAAGTCTGACGGATGTGCCATGGGGGTGCGCGTCCTGCGAATGCCTTATCCTCTATGATGACGAAATCTGCGGATTTTGTTGGCATTCTAAAAGACAGGTTGCCCGAACGCAGGCGATCGGATAAGCGAATTCCCCTGGGGGAATCAGTTTGCGGGAACTTGCTGTCTCATTAACTTCAAGGCATTGAACCTCGGGGCATTGAACCTCGGGGCATTGAACCTCAGGGTATAAATCTCAGGATATGAATCCCAAGGTAGTAAACCTCAAGGCATTTTGAGACTTTCAGCCACGGGCGATCGATCTCCAACCGTCCAACCATTCTGCTGAATCAGTTTTTCTAATCGCTGCACTCGCTTGCCGGGATTAGGGTGGGTGGTGAGAAAATCGATCGGTAGATCTTTCTTCTCGCTTAAACGGGCAAAAAAATCAGTTGCTCCGGCAACCTGTCCGTAGATTTTTTGCAGAAGCGTAACACCCATTTCATCAGCCTTGTATTCCTGGTTTTGGGAAAACCGAGAATTGCCGATCGTCTGAGCAGCAGAAAGGGCGATCGACTGAATGCCGCTGATATCCCCAAACAGACTAGAGATGGTAATCTGCATCAATAATCCGCGTCCGAGCTGGCGGAGGTGATCGCGATGGGCAAAGTGTCCCAGTTCATGCCCCAAAACCATCATCAGCTCATTCTCTGATTCTGCCTGCTCGATTAATCCTCGATATAAAATAATTCGATCGCCCGGTATCGCCAGTGCGTTCACCGTTTCATCTGGAACATACAGCACTTTGTAATCTCGCTGTTGTTGCTCGGCAGACAAATGCGGTTTCAGGCGATCGAGCAATTGATTCAGGGTGTCTTGAGCTGAGGAAGGGGCTGCCTGTTGTTCAAATGCGGGGACGATCAGTGCTCCAAGCTGGCGTTCAACCCCCGGAGGAATCCAGCCAATCAGAACGCCGACCATCAGATCAACAGACAGAAATAGGGCGATCGTCAGCCCCACAAAAAAACTGAGCAACAGCACGATCTGCCGATTTTTGGGCGGAGGCGAAGCTTCGCTATAGTCCGCCATGCCGGGAGGAAGTTCGATCGACATACGGTAGTTCTCGCAGTTCTTGCGGGCTAGTTACGGGTGGGTCGAAATGCCTGGAAAAAGTTAATCAGCGGATAAAGCTGCCGCGACTGAATCCACAGTTTGCCTGTGCCTTTAAACCGACAAACCAAGCCCTCGCCGCCTAAAAAGCCCGTCCGCAAACCCTTAAACGATAAGCCGCTCAGCAGTTCGACTTGGTATTGCAACGTCTCTTCAAACGCCACGATATAGCCCGTATCGACCACATATTCCTCCGAAACCGGAATTTCCAGGATTCCTCCGTATGAGCTAAACCAGAAATCCCCCGTACCCGATGCCCGCAGCAAAAACAGCGACTCGCCGCTAAAAAAGCCTTTAGCTCCCTGAAATTTGGTGTCGATCTGGATGCTGGGGCTGGCAGCAACAAACCCGGAAGACTGCACCATCAGGCTTTTGCTTCCGTCTAGTCGGTAATACTGGATATCGCCGGGAACTCGTGGGGAAATCATCAGCTCGCCAGGGTTGTTTGCCGCTGTAAACTCGCTGACAAACAAAGACTCGCCGCTCAACACCCGCCCGATGCCCTTCATCAAGCCGCCCTTGGCTTTGGATTTCATCTGGATGCTGCTGTCCATTGCTGCCATTGCGCCCGATTCTACCAGAACGGTTTGATTGGCTCTTAGCTTGATCGAGAGCGAGGCGTAGGCAGGCGCGTGTTCGATCTGATAGGCAAATTCAGAGTTTGTGGTGTTTTTAGTGTTTGTCATTTTGAGTTTCCTGAAGAGAGGGGAGGGGCGATCGTTGTTAATTTCATGTCTTAGCGAGGCGGAAGCTGGCTGCCAATCAATTGACCAAACGTGCGGGGATTGTGGGTCTGGCAGTACAGTTTGCCTTTGCCCTTAAATCGACAAACAAACCCCTCCCCGCCCATAAGTGCGCCCAGCCAACTAGAACCCGGTTTCGTAATCGAAAAGCTGAGGGTTTTCTCAAAGGCAACAATGTTTCCGGTATCTACAATGTATTCACCGTCTACGTCTACTTCGTAGATGCTGCCAAAGGAGTTCAGCAACACTAAACCCGTGCCGCTCGCGGTGAGCCAGAAGATCGCTTCACCAGAAAAAATAGACTTAAATCCTTGAAATCCCAAATCAACGCTGACATTGCCCGTGGACGCCAAATAGCTGGTGGATTGAATCACGAGATCCGTTCCGCTCAGCGTGTATGCCACAATATCGCCCATCATTTTTGGGGCGAGATAAATTTCGCCAGGAGTGTTACCAGAGCGAAACACACTTAAAAACAGCGATTCGCCTGTGACGATGCGCTTGAGTCCTCCCAATACGCCGCCGCCCTTGCCCTTTCGCAGCGTGGTATTCACATCAAGGCTGGCACTCATGGCAACCATCGCACCGGCTTCGGCAATGATTTCTTCTCTGGGAGCCATGTTGATTTTGGCGATCGCACTATCGGGTCGGTGGAGGATATCGAGTTTCATGGTTGAAAAGTTCCGTGAAGGGGTGAAGGGGTACAGGGGTAGATGAGCGGATGGGGGATGGGGGATGAGGGAGTGAGGGGCAACTGTTGCGATCATTGGGGGGAAGAACCGTTGGAGAGAAGCACTGCAAAGCAACTACAGCTCAAGCGTTGTATTCATCGCCCAATTTCTTTCTCTTACCCATCCACCCTTTTAGATCTTCGATCGAACAAATCGCACTAAACCGTCTACGCTGCGCGATTGCAGGTAAATTCGTCCCTGACCGGAGAGGCGGTTCACCAGTCCTTCGCCGGAAGTGACGGAGCCAACTAATCCGCCTGCCATTTGGATATTCATTTTGATTTGGGGGTCATAGGCGACCAGATGTCCGGTGTCTACTACCAAATCGCCGTTGACTCGTCTTTGCGTGACACCACCATAGCCGCCGAAGAAGACTAACCCTTTGCCGCTCAGCTTCAGCTTAAATAGCCCTTCGCCCGATAGCCAGCTCGAAAAGCCTGCCCAGCTTACGCCCATCCGAATTCCCGGGGTATGGGCGAGATATGCCCCTGGCTGAAAACAAATTTCGTTGTTATTGAGTTCCACCACGGCAACATCGCCGATCGTTCCCTGGCTGAGTACCAGTTCCAGTGGTTCTCCGGTCGTGTTCTTAAACTCGTTGACAAACAGCGATTCGCCGCCCAAAAACGTCTTGAGCAATGCTGAAATTAAGCCACCCGAAAACTGGGTCGTCATCGACACACGGCTTGCCATACTAACCATCGCGCCTGCCTCGGCAGTAATTCGATCGCCGGGTTGCAGCGTCAAAAAAACTGTTGCGAATGCAGGTTTGTAGCGAATCTCGTATTTCACAGCGATACCTCACAGCGAGCTGACTCGACAGATGCAATCACTCTTTAGAACTCTTCAGAAGCATTTCTAAAAATCCGCCTGGAGTCTGGTTAAGAATGCGATCGATGTGAGTATTCCCGGTGAGAGAACTTCGGAAACAAACCGATTGACACAAACCGATCAAATTAGATCAAGTCCGTCTCACCTGCCATTTTGAGCGCACGCGCCACTTGAGTTACCTGCTTACCCTGAAATCGTGCTACTTCCAGGTTGTCTGCGGTGGGCAAGTTGTTTTCCAGCCCAGAGACGGTCGAAGCTCCGTAGAGTGTGCCTGCCTAAAACAGTGAGGGATCGGCATAGCGCAGCAGCACAAGAATCAGTCCCAGGTGCGTCATTGGGTTAACCCTAGGGTTAGCTTTTAAATAGCTCGCTTTCGAGCGCTAGGGGTAGCTCAATCACAAACTCAGTTCCCTGATCCAGAGCCGAATGGCAGGTTAACAGGCCGCCGTGCTTGTCAACAACCACCTGGTAGCTAATCGATAGCCCCAGTCCAGTGCCTTTGCCGATCGGCTTAGTGGTGAAGAAGGGTTCAAATAGCCGTTGCTGCACCTGTTCGCTCATGCCAATGCCATTGTCTGCAATCCGAATCTGAATGCGGTGGCTGTGAATCTGCTGGGTTTTGATCGTAATCGCGGCGGGATGATTCTGAATTTCCTGAGGGGAACGAGTGCTATTAAACTCATCGAGGGCATCGATCGCATTACTGAGAATGTTCATAAAAACCTGATTGAGCTGTCCGGCATAGCATTCAATCAGGGGTAAATTTCCGTAGGCTTTGACCACCTGGATTCCCCAGTGACCTGCGGTTTCCTTCAGGCGGCTCTGCAAGATCATCAGCGTGCTATCAATGCCCTCGTGAATATTCACCGCTTTGACTTCCGCTTCATCCATCCGGGAGAAGGTTCGCAGTGCCAGAACAATCTTTTGGATGCGATCGGCTCCCACTTTCATCGAAGTCAGGAGCTTCGGCAGATCTACCTTGAGGAACGCAAGGTCGATTTTCTCGGCTTCGGCTGCGATCGCGGGAACGGGAACCGGATAATACTGATGATACAGATCTAGTAAATTCAGCAAATCATAGGCATACCCACCAACATGCGCCAGGTTGCCATAAATAAAGTTGACGGGATTATTAATTTCATGGGCAACCCCTGCCACCAGTTGTCCTAAACTCGACATTTTTTCGGTTTGAACGAGCTGTGCCTGGGTGTGCTGAAGTTCGTGCAGAGCTTGCTCTAGCTGTTGAGCTTTTTCGCGTAACTCGACTTCAGATTGTCGTAATGCCATTTCAGCGTACTGTCGCTTGATGCCAAGAGCAATTTCCTGTGACACCAATGCTAAAGCGTCGAGCGTTGAGAACGACAAAGGCTGTCGTGCAAATATTGCCATCACTCCCAATAGCTGGTTCTCAACCATCAAAGGATATCCGGCAAAAGCAACCATCTTTTCTTGCTTTGCCCATTCTTTATTGCTTACACGGGGATCATCCAGAACTGAATTTGTCAGATGGGGTTGACATTCTTCGGCAATTAAACCAATTTTAAATTTTCCGACTGGAACACGGGCATGATCGCCATCCAGATGAGTGTATAAACCAGAACTTGCTTTCAGTTCCAGCATATTCTCCTGAGCATTCAACAGCCAGACTCGCGCAAATGCAGCACCGAGATGAGAAACCATTGCTTCAGTGCAGTATCGCAGCATATCCTGAAGTGTCTTACCTCGGGTTAACGAAGCATCAACATCAGCCCGAAATGCAGCCAAATTAAGCTGTTCCTGAAGCGTGGCTTCTGCTTGTTTGCGATCGGTAATATCCATCACCGTGCCAAACAAAGCAGTAATTTGACCTGCCTCATTGTTGACGATTTCTGCTTTGGCGTTAATTAGGTGCGTTGATCCATTCGGATGAAAAAATCTGATTTCAACATCATAGGGGATGCCTTCATGAATGGCTCGGTCAAACGTTTGCTGAAACCATTTCCAATCGTCAGGATGAAAGATTTGAGCGTGTTCCTCCAGTGATGGCGCGGTTGCGCGTGGCTCCATTCCAAAAACGCGAAAGAGTTCGTCCGACCAATTTACAGTTCCCGTTGCCACATCATATTCCCAGCTTCCCATTTGGGCAACGCGCTGAGCTTCTTGAAGCCGCTCTGTTGTGCGTTTTAGGGTAGTTTCTGCTTGTCTGCGCTGAGTGATATCAGTGCAAACTCCCAACACGCCAAAAATCCGCCCTTCTTGATCGCGCAAGGGCAGCTTCTTCGTTTCCATCCACACCACAGTGCCATCGGCGACGGTGACGGGTTCACCCAGATTTAAGACAATCTCACCCGCGATCGCTTTTTGATCGTCCACTCGGAAACCAATCGTTTCTTGCTCTGGATTACCAAACACCTGATCAGGGGGAAATCCAAGTTCCAAGTCATCTTTACCAATGACGTCTTCAGGCTTGCGATCGATCGCGCTAAGGTAGGTTTGATTAGCAAGCAGGTAGCGGAAATCGAGATCTTTAACAAAGATCCAGTCTGTGCTGGAATCAATCACATTTTGCAGCAAGCTAGACTGATAGCGTAGCGCTGCTTCGACTTGTTTACGGACAGTAATATCACTTTCAATCGCCACATATTGATAGGGTTTTCCCTGCTCATTTAATAATGGAACGATCGTTTTATCCACCCAATATTCTGTACCGTCTCTAGCGCAATTTTTGACTTCTCCCCGCCAAATCGCACCGCTGCCAATTGTTTGCCACATCTGGCTAAAGAACTCTTTAGGATGGTGCTCTGAGCGAAGCAGATGATAGGACTGCCCAATCAGTTCATTTCGATCGTATTTAGAAATTTCGCAAAACCGATCATTGACATAGCAAATCATGCCTTGAGGATCAGTCATTGCCACGATCGACGATTGATCCAGCGCAGATTGAATATTTGCCAGATCGCGGCTCTGATGCTGAACCTGTTTCTTCAGGCTTGTATTGAGTGCGTGAACCTGCGTCTGAAGCTGATATCGTGCGACCGCCAGCGCGAAGTGAATTCTAATCGCTTTCACCACGTTGAGATCGGTTTCCGTCCACGCTTGAGCCTGCTTCGGTTTGTGCTGTCGCCACTGTTTGAAAGACTGACGCGGCATCGTCTGCCGTCCATCAGGCTCAATCCTGCCTGCCCATAGGGTTTCCGTCTCAATTTCATCTCGAAAGAGCGTTAGACAGCCGATCGTCTCCGCTCCCCCATGCAGGGGCATGATTAGTAAACTTCGGATAGGAGTGTCCTGAAAACGCTGGTGCAGAGATTGGCATCGGGGATCGTCGACTAAGTCTGCGATCATCAGTTTTGGTGACAACAGAGCAGCTTGCCAGAGAGGCTCCTGTTCCAAGCACGAGTCAGGGGCAAAAGACACCTGGACGGGTTGGGTTCCGCAGCAATATAGTTCACTCGCCTGCCCCACAGCACTCGGCAGCAGCAACAGTCGCCCCCCCACCCCGCCGATCACTTCAACGGTTGCTTTCAGAGCTGCCTCAAACGGATTTGCCGCTTCACCATGGAGCAGGGTCGCGATTTGATTTGCAGTACGCTCCTGGAATGCCTGGGTCTGCACCTGAACCAACAGCGCAGACTGAGCGATCGCGATCGTGACCTGATCGACCACCAATTGCAGAAAATGCAGCTCGGCTTCGGAAATGGGGCGAGGCTCGGCATGATGGGCAACCAGCAATCCCCAAAGCTGATCTGTTTGCACAATGGGAACGACAACCGACGATTGCACGCCCATTGCTTTTAGATATTCAGCGTGGCAGGGGTCAATGGGGCGGTAGTGAATGTCGTCAGATGTGCGATCGGCTGACTCAATCGATCGGGGCTGACTCCAGCCAATTTGTGCGGTGGATAAATCAACAATCGAGCGTTGCCGCGCCTGCAAAAACCGCTCTCGCGCCTCAGCGGGAATATCGTCAGCAGGAAAGTGTAGCCCCAGCAAGGAAGGTAGCCGATCCTGATGAATTGCTTCTGCAATCACCTCTCCGTGTTCATCTGAGTAGAATCGATACACCACGACGCGATCGGTTTCTAAAAAAGCGCGAATCTCCGTCACAGTGGTTTGCAGAATCTCCTGGAGCTGAAGAGATTGGCGAATTCGATTTGTAATTCGGTGCAGCAGGCTTTCCTGCAAGGTTTGAAACTGCAAGCTAGACGGAGAAGGCAAGGAGGTCATAGTGCAATATGTTTGACCAGCGGTGCTCGATTAGCATGCCCAGCAAGAAAAGGTTCCTAACAGCGACAGGCTGGCAGTCTAGACGTGCAGTTGTTCATATTTTAATGAGAGTTTAATACAGGGTTTGCATCTTAATTTGGCGGTTCACAGCTTAATGCAGCAATTTATTCGATCGAATTAGCCGATAAAAAAAGCAGCCCTGGTTGGGCTACTCATTAATCAGCGAACTCTGAAGAATGTACTGTTTCGTCTTTTAACAAGAATTGCTTTTAAGAAGCTTGAGGAAGCTCCATTTTCATGGGCGACTGGGCACGATTTGAGCGAGTTTTTATTGCACGCTCGCCTGAGGATTCGATGCTCCAGGAAGCTGAACTTCTGCGGGCTTAATGAATCCAAAATAGAAGGCGACCGCTGCAACAATAGCATTGAGCCAGATATTATTGCCCAAAAGCGGCGTAATGCCAAACAGAGTATTGGTAAAAGGAATTAGCCCTAAAATTGCACCCAGCGCGTAAACGATCGCGAAGATGCGATTAAAGACGATCGAGCCAGTCAGACTGGTGAACGCTGCAATGCCCCACAGCCCAACGAGAATGCCGATCGCATTGTGGAAGTAGTTTGTCGGAAACAGACCAAACAGATAGCCAAATCCCATTGCAGGAATAAAGCTGTCAGGAGGAATAACAAAAGCAGGCAAAAAGCCAGCCAAACCCAAAAACAGGAAAAGGGTTCCCAGGCTGAGGGCAGCGTAGCGAATTGAGGAGTTTGCAGTGGTTTGCATGGCAGTATTTCGGGTTTCCAATAATCTTGTTTGCTGAAATCAATCAGCGATTTTCACGAACCATTTCTTCACAAATGATTGAATCTTGCTTCGCTAACATCACGTCTGTAGCGAATCGATGCATCTAACGGATCGGTCTAACGAATCAGGTGCAGCACATCCCGAAGGACACTGTAACCTGCGATATCCCAGAGGAAATAGGCGACAAAACCAATCATTGCCAGACGCCCGTTCCACAGCTCTTGCTGAGGATTCCAGCCAAAAATCCAGGCATTGCGATCAGCTCCGTTATAAGCAGGGGCGATCGTCGGAACTTGAGCAGTATCAATTTTTGGTGCGGTGCTTGCAGTCTTCATAATGACAGCCAGTTATTCATGTATTTTTTGATTATGGTATTCATTCAGATCACTGCAATGGTCTGTAATAGGGTCGAGTATCCGCTCTGTCAAAAGATTGGAATCCAACGTTGCTTGCTGTAAGCAATCAGGGTAATGAAAGTAACAATCGAACTGTTATTACTGATTACTCTTATGATTTACAGGCAGCATTTAAGAGAATGCGGGAGAAGTGACAGTGAGCCTATATCTCCTCATATATCACCTCTGCGAATTAGGATGCTCTCCAGGAGGCTACCCGCCTGAATCCTGATCGTGCAAGTAGGCATTCCTCCGGAAGGTAGATCCGCTGTTCTACCTAGTGGTAGAAGATTGACCTAGGGCGATACGCTGCATCTTGCTAAGCCTGGTCAGCAGTTAGAAGGGATGCTGTTCTAGATTCACTGCGCTGAATTCGTTCCTGGATTCACTGCTGGATTCACTGATAGTTATCACCCTCCTGAAGCTAGGATCTGTCACTGGAAATCATGGCAAATTTTAATCTCTCTGAGACTATTTTTGGCAGTGACAGCGAAATGGCGATGCCCATGCGATCGCGCTTT
>NZ_JACJOR010000033.1:0-9009 GCF_014695615.1 Leptolyngbya sp. FACHB-711 | reverse complement strand
GATCGAAGAAGCGAATTTGAGCAACGACAATGTTCTGAGAAATGTTTATTTTGGGACATTTCTTCCCGGCCTGGATGTCAAACTTCATGTAAACTACAACCCGCATATGAATCGCGGTTATCTAGGTCTGATTGTGCCTGAGGGAGATATCGCGATGAAAATATGCCATGACAAGCTGTATTGGCATGAAGGTGAATTTATGGTTTTAGATCACAGCTATCCTCACTGTCCGCACAACTACACGGAGAATGAGCGAACTGTTTTGGTGGTCGATTTCTTCAAAACAGATCAGCCGAGAGCAGAGGTCGAGCGATTTGAGCAGGATTTAGTCAGACAGCGGATGGAAGAGAACCATTACAGCCTGGGTGTTTTTGGTAAGAATGATCAAGCAAAACCAGAAGATTTTATCAAGTATGGTTTAAGTCATCAGCTGGAATGGGACAAAGCTTTGGGAGTATAGTTCACATTCATTTCATTAGTTTGATTTACCATCGCTACCTAGATATTCTCGGTAGCCGCAAATTTTATCGCCGCGAACATCAAACGAAACTGCGACTCGATTTTTATAAGGGTTTCCCCACATCAGCCCTTCATCACGAAACTCGAAAACAACGGTTGTTTCGTTGCTGGTCACCCGATCGAGGGTCAGGGTTAATCCCTCGCTGTACACTTCAGAGACATAGCTGAAGAACTCGATCGCACGCTCTTTTCCGACATTCAACCCATGAAACTGACCGAGCGGAAACCAGAATGAAAAATCGTCGGTGAGCATCTCGAAGAAGGCCTGCCAGTCTCCAGTTGACAGTCCATGTTCAAAATGGGCAAAGGCTTGCCGAGCAACGGCTAATGTATTGGCTGATTCTGTAGTCATAACGAGAGCTTTACGACTAGAGTTTTACGACTAAAGCTGTACAACAACCTTACCGCAATTCTTACCGCTCAGCAGATATTCCACGGCATCTGGAATCGCCTCAATGCCACGAAACACGGTCGGATCAACCGCCACCTTGATTTTGCCTGTATAAAACAAATCGAGCAAGCGATCGCGTCCCTCCTCCGCATACTCAGAAAAGTGAGGCATTAAAAACCCGCGTATCGAAGCGGCTTTCCAGAACAGCTTTTGATAAATTCGAGGTTGAGTCACACATTCTAAATCGTTTGTATATTCAGAAATAAAACCAACGACAACTAAGCGTCCTCGGATTGCTAAGTGATTTACACAAATATCAAAAACCTGTCTACCCACGCAATCAAACACCAGATTAATCCCGTTAGGATATTCTTCTCGGAGAACCGTATCGAGCGTTTCAGTTCGGTAATTGATAATTCGATCGCATCCTAACTTCTTTAGTAATGCCGCCTTCGTCTCAGAGCCACAAACCCCAATCACATGATTTCCAGCTAACTTGGCAAGCTGCACGGCAATATGTCCGGTTCCTCCTGCTGCCGCAGTGACTAAAACGACTTCCCCACGCTTCATTTCTCCAACTTTTTCTAGGGCAACGAGCGCGGAGAGCCCCGTGGGCATGAGCGTCAAAAGATCAGGCGTAGTATCACGGATTTTGATTGCCAGATTTGCAGAGATAGCCTGATACTCGCGATAGCCCCCTCCCCGGACTGTTGTGGCAACCGCATCTCCAACTTGCAGGGTGTGAACATCTTGCCCGATCGCCACGACTTCCCCCACGGCTTCGACGCCGAGATCAAACGGAGGAGTGAGATTTACATAGGGAACATTTCCTTTGCAAACCAGGGTGTCAAATCCGGCATTAATACCCGCAAATTTGTTGCGAATCAGAATCTCGCCAGAATTTGGGGCAGGAATTGGAAGTTCTTCAATCGCGATTGCTGAGCGAAAATCAGCGCTAAATTGTTTCACAACCAGCTTTTTGTAGGTTTTGGAGTGCATGGCAACGCATCCACCTTCACGACAGAACGTTTCGTAAGGATGGCGATCGCAGTCCTCAAACTTGAACATTAATCGTCACCCATTCCATTCAATTATTCCATTCAATCATGAGTCTATGAGGCAGCAAGGGTATAGGATTAGATTAACTAACTCGCTTCAGATTTGTTTACAGGTTGTAAAGGTATGGATGACCACAATCAATCCTCTGTCTCTATATCTTCAGAAGCAGATAATTTTTTAGAGGTAGTTCCAATTCCTGAAGATTGGGGTGGAGACGGTCAAGGGCGGATGAGTTTGTCTGGGCGACGTACCGCGATCGCATCAGGGCATGTTCCGGGCCAGTATCAGTATTTCCACACTCATCGCATTTCAGAACAAGCGTGGCAGATTCATGGCATACCAGAACAGACAGTAGCAGCAACCTGTCAAATGCTTTCTTGGCATGAAAACAGCGCATCCACTGCGAAAGTTGTCCTGCCGTCCCAATTTGAGATGCCCGCGGGCAGATTTACGGCAGATCTGGAAATTTTTGTGCTGAGCGGTGCTATTCAAGTGGGAGAGTGGAAACTTCGCAAGCACGGCTACTCCTTTATTCCGGCAGGAGTCAGAGTTGGACCGTGGAAAGTCTTAAACGGTGAAGCGGCGGAAATTTTATGGATGGAAAACGGCAGTGTCCAGTATCAAGATTTGCCGAATCACTCACAAGCTCGAATCAATGAGTTTATTCCCGCATTAGACAGCAAATTGTTGCCCTGGGGAAAGACAGACACAAGACAGTTTACCGAATCGAACAAGAAGTGGCTGAGAAAAGCCCCCAACGGTGGGGGAGCATGGCTACTTGCCATCCTGCCTCATTATGACGGGAAGCAAGCGATGATTCAGTCTTATAACGAAGAAGCTTACTGCCTAGCAGGATGTTGCAATATTGGAGATTACCTGTTTGCGAAGGACCATTTTGGCTATGTTCCCAGCTTCACTACGTCTCCCAGACACATCTCAGAAGACGGCTGTTTATTCTTTATTCGAGTCGATCGAGATTTATCCCAATCTGGAGCAGTCTTGTCCTACGCCCATTAATTAATGCTTGCAATTTCTCAAAGTTATTTAATCATGATTCCTAGCGTTGTCGCTCCTCCTGAATCAGGGTGCGCTGATAGATTTGATTATTCTTAAACCAGTGCCAAGTGCGGGCGCGATGGTTGTTACAAGGACTAATTTGGATCATTTCATAAAGATAGAAATCGGGAACCGTTTTGTAAGCAAACCAAAGAATAACCGTTGAGTCATCAGCTTCCCACGCATGACCTTTGATGCGATCGGTATCAAACCAAAGCTTTTTGTCATGATAGGTTCCCGGAAAACGATGTTCTTCCTGCTTCCCATCTGCCCAGGTATAACGATTGATTTGATAGTACTTTAGAGGATCATCTACCGGAAATTCACACGTTAAATGCGATTGATGGCGATCGAGGATGTTCCCATTGCAGTCAATCAAGGTATAGGTTCCAGTCCAATCTCCTGCATGTCGCGCAAGAACAGGCATTTCGTCGCGAATGTTTGCCATCATTACCTCCTTGTTATGATTTAAACCACCATGGATCAGTCACGGGTTTTGTTTTAATTAAATACGCTTTCTTTCGCATAAATCGTTTCAAGGCTGCGGGTCCCATTCGCGATCCTCCCATGCCAGAATATTTGAAGGCATTCTTTTCTCCTTCATGGATTAATGCGGTGAGCGCTGCATCGTTAATACTGACTGCGCCTGCCTTGATGCCATCGGCAACTTCTAACGCTTCTGTTTGTGAACCTGCAAAGACTGCGGCACTTAAACCATAGATTGTGTCATTTGCAAGGTGAATTGCTTCTTTGACAGTTCTAAATGTCATCATTGGCATGATGGGTCCAAAGGTTTCCTCAGTCATAATTTTCATTGTGTGATTCACATGGGTTAAAACCGTTGGGAAGCACCACAATCCACCATCCAAAGTTTCAATCTTTCCACCGCATTGCACCATTGCTCCTTTCTCGATCGCATCTTGCAGATGATCTGCAATGATTGTTGCTTGTCGTTCTGCAATAATCGGACCAATTTCGCCGCTGTTAACGGTTGGGTAAGCGAGTTTGAGTTGGGTTGCTTTAGCAACGAGTTGTTCTGTAAACGGTTTGACGATCGCTTCCGCTACATAAATTCGCTCGATCGAGAGACAAGACTGTCCCGTATTCACCACTGAACCCCACAAAATAGCAGAGGTTGCTAGATCCAGATCCGCAGACTCTAGGATGATCGCAGGATCTTTTCCTCCCAATTCTAAGAATGCGGGAATAAATCGCTTCGCTGCGGTTTCTGCAACTTGTCGCCCTGTTTTTACACTACCTGTAAAACAAACGAGATCGACATACTCAATCAAGGCTGCTCCTGTGTCTCCCGCACCTTCAATGAAAGTGAATACATCTCGTAATTCAGGAACTTTATCCAGTGTTTTTAGTAATGGAGTGATGAATCGCGGCGCAATTTCACTCGGTTTTACAATCACCGCACAACCGGATAATAGTGCTGGAATCGTGTCGATCATCGCGAGTAGTAATGGAAAATTCCACGGACTGATGACACCCACGAGCGAATAAGGAACAGAATCTTGCTGCAAATGAATGAATGGAATTGCAGTAGGCTTCTCAATTTCTTGTAACAGTTCTGGAGCAAGCTGGCACCAGCGATCGAGACTGGACAACACAGAATCAACTTCTAACACTGAAACTCCCAATCGACCCGTATCGTCAACTAATGCCTGGAGCAAATCTTCACGGTGTTCCTGAATCGCTTGTTTCCACTGCTGTAATATGTTGATTCGTTGCTCTAGACCTGCTTTGTGCCAGCTAGTTTGAGCAGTACGGAGACGATCGCACTGTGCGGAAAGTTGAGCTGGGGTGGGGGAAGAAATCCAGTCGTCGATTGCTCCAGTGCGAGGATTACGAACAGGAATTTTCGACATGATACAAGCCCTCCAAAGTTACTGCTACGATCGCTGGATTTAAATCACTCCCTGTTGGGCTAGACGCTCGATCGTGGCTAACTGAGTTTGGATAAAATGTTTGCGCTCAACCGCTCCATTTCGCATTGTGTTACTGGGATAGAACTGTGACTGGCGGTAGCTATCCATATAAGCATCAAATCGCTGACGCGAGAGCAAATTCATTAATCCAGGGTGCCGCCGATAGCGCCGCAAAGCGGCTAAGTCCACTTCTGCAAAGGCTGCCATGCTTTCTCCCGCTCCGGTTTCGGCTAACACTAATCCCCGGTAGTCCACGATTTTTGAACCCCCATCGACCGACGCGATCGGAATCGAACTATTGGCAATCCCTGCTGTATTTGCCGAAATCACGTACATCATATTTTCCACCGCACGGCTAATTTTAGCGGCCTCCTTGGGTGCTCGCGCCTGTCCATACACTTCTGATGTAGGATGAAGCAACACTTCTGCGCCACGCATTGCTAAACAGCGAGCAACTTCTGGAAACAGGATTTCGTCTGATGCGACAGCAGCAAGATTTCCAATTTCAGTTTTGGCAACCGGAAATACGCCGTCGAGTCCGTAATGCTCAAGGTATTGGTCCCACACATCATGAGGCGTAGGGGCAAACAATGAGTTGAGCCGACGATAGCGCAAAACTACAGACCCACTCGGATCTAAAACAAAACAGGTTTGAAAGTATAGCCCTGGAAAATGTGGATCAACCTCATAAGCGTTTCCTGCTAGGAAGATACGATGCTTTTGAGCGATGTTTCCCAGTGCTTCATACTCTGCCCCTGCCATGTCCAAACAAGCTTTTTCTGCCCAATCCTCCAGGGCTTCACTGATTGGAAAGCCAGTCAGAAAATATTCTGGTAGCACGACCAAACGGCAGTCCGATCCAATAAAAGCAAGACTCGCAGCAATTTGTTGTCCTAAACGCTCGATCGCGGTTTGCATTAAAGATCGAGCTTCCTGCCGATCGCGGCTTTGGTTGACTGCATGGCAGGTAACTTGCAGCGCTAGTGCTTTGTAAGCAAGCCCAGTATCAATCAACTCCTGGTCAGTAATTTTCATATTAATTTAAGCAACGTCAGTGCTTCTGAACATTCAATTTCTTTAGAATCTTAGAATCATCCTTATGGAGTTGCTGGAGTGAATGTTCGATTGAATTAAGGCTACTGAATTAAGGCTACTGAATTAAGGCTATTGTAGAGAAACCACTGCTCGATACGTTTAGAAACTTGATACGTTTAAAAAATTCAATTTTAGAAGATTAAATGTGAATTTTAGCATTGATGTAGCATTCTTGAATCCTAACGTTGTAAAACTTGAGGGAAACCGTGATTCCTTCGTTTACAGCTAGTCTTGCCAAGCTCTAGATCATGAAGTGATATAAAGGAACTTGAAGATGGCGGTTCTAACTCAACTGCTTAATGCCCAAAACTGGGTGAAGGTGCGATCGTCTCTTGATTCCACGCGATCGACTTTCTTAGCCTGGACAGGTTCGATTTACGCCTTCATTCCCGGCGAGAAGCGGCAACGCCTGTTCAAAATGGTCGGCATGAGTGTGAGCCGATGTCTTTTAGTCGAAGAGGGTCACTGGGCGTTTACTTCTAGAGAATTGACATATTACTTAGATCCAGAAACCGAAGAGAAACTCCAAACCTGGAAGAACCCGTGGACTGAGGAAGTGTTACCCGTGATGCACGTTGCTAACAATCCGGTTCAAGGCAACTTTAAGGGGCAATTTCCGGCCCAAGTAGACGAAGAAACGACAACACTCGTCTTTGATATCTTTCCTGCCTATCCAAATCCCCTGGCTGATCCAAAATTTGCGGAATACAGTTCCAATCCTCATTACCAAGCTGCCGAATTGTTTAAATTTAAGGTTCCAACTGCCGAGTTATTTGATGAGAAGTTACCGTCCGTTTCTAAACTATGGTTGACTTGGGATCGAATTGGCCCCTGGGTACCGTGGATGAAAATGGGCGATCGAGCTGGACAATTAATCTATAGTGCTTCAGGGACAAAAGTGGATGATTTTGATCAGCTCCCACAACTGCTCCAGGACGAAATTAATACACGAATGCCTCTTTACCGACACGCACCAGAGGCTCCACTGGATGACGAAGATATGACCTCCTGGCTCTACTTCCAGAAGCATTTTGACGCTTATCTTGCCGGGGAATCATTTCCGATTCCTGAACCCATAGATTAGTTTTCAACGAGTGTCCAGAAGTAGCCATCTGGGGCAATAAACGAAAAACTACGATCGCTAAATTCATTCATATACACCTCTGTAACCGCTTCAGCGGAACTTGTCTGCACCCGATCGCGGTAGGCTTCAATGTCACTCACGCGATAGGTGTACAGTGATATCCCTAAACAACCAGGTTGCGACATCTCAAACCGCTCAGGCACCGATTGTGTCTCTGGAAAGCGAACAATGTACAATCTACCCGATCGAGCTGCCTGCAAATCTGTTACCGACGATCGCGGATCATCAAAGGCAGTCACAAAAAATTTTTCGCCTGGCTGCAAATCAAAAATTTGCCGTCCTGCCTGAGAAGACTCATAGGTGGTCTCTACGTCATCCCGCACTCGCAGCAGTCCCAAAACGTCCTCATAGAACTTAAGCGTTTCCTTGCTGTCATCCTGAACAACCATTCCCATATGTGTAACTTGACTAGCTTTGAATGCCGCCTGCTCATTAATCTGTCCATAGTGCGGCAGCGTATATCCAAAGCGTTGAAATAACACTTGTCGCGTTAAGGGTTGTAGCAATAGCATCTCACGCACTCCAATCGCAGGATCAATAAACGGACGCATCTTGCGATCTTTGTTGTAGATAATTTCCCAGTGCGGCGTTGTATAGCGAATTGGTAATCCCGCCCGATCTGCTTCTTCAGCCTGATTGAGAATGGTTAATATATCAGCCGTGAGGGTCGTTGCCCAGCGATTGCCTCTTGCTTTCATCGAGCCTAGTCCCAACCCCTCATTTCGCGGCTGCTCCCACTGCATCAGTCGAATCAAACCATGATCAGCAGTTTGATGCAAAAGACGAACGGAGCGGAGGCCAGAATTAGTATGATACAAAGCTTGAGCGGTTTCTGCTGAAAGGTTTCCTTCTTCACCAACACAGTATCCAAACTGCTCCCAATATTCGATCGATGTATCTAAATCAGGTACACCGATACCTACTTCATAAATTCCGATAAGGGAGGGGGTAACTGCCTGGGATGATGACATATCGCAATCCTAAGCCAGACGTGAAAATTAGAGTAATACCAATTTAACTTAAACTTGCATAGAATTAGGGTCAAAGCTTGACAACACGCACTTAGGGCTAGACAAGCGCAACTCGAGATCGTCGAGAGCGCAGAAGGCAAAGCAAATATTTGGATAATATTGTCGAGCAGGAGCATCGGAACATCAAGCGCATTGTGAAGCCGATGATGAGGTTCAAGTCGTTTAACACGGCAAGAAGAACATTGAGCGGGATTGAAGCGATGGATATGATTTGCAAAGAACAAGTCAACGGCATCGCACAAGGAAATATTGTCTCTCAAGCCGGATTTATCGAAGCAATCTTTGGAGTAACTGCTTAAGACATGACTTTGATAGATATCGTTTGTCTTTAAGAGGTTTTTGCGACACAATCTATTCGCCTTCGTTGCACCCACGCCAGCCCCACTTTTAAGCTTGAGCAAATTGGTTGCTTCGAGCAGCTTCAGCGATCGTCCCAAACTCGTTGCATCTCGAGATTTAGTCCGGCTAGCTAGGCCAGATTTGTCTTTTACAAACTATTGATAAATCTATTAATTAATCTGCTGTAAGTCTTTCTGTGGCTCGGCGGAATGAGAAGCACTGAATCGATCGCGAATTGCGTGATAGAGCACTAAATAAACCAAGCTTGCTAGCAGTAATGCACAAACCCTTGCTACCACAAGATAGGGATACAAAATTTGCCAAACCGACCGAACAGGAGAAATGCTCATATGTTACATGAATCGAGAATAAGACGGGAATAATTTGAACGATTCAATCGCTCCGAACAGGCAAACGCTCGATCGCTCAAACCAAAATCTG
>NZ_JACJOR010000329.1:0-20855 GCF_014695615.1 Leptolyngbya sp. FACHB-711 | reverse complement strand
TGCAGGGGACGATGAACAAGCTCAACAAATTTGGTTGAATTTACGGATTATCTTCATCGCAACTTCATCCTAAAGTTAGTGTGTTCCGTTGAATCCTGTCCTAATCCCAGGTAAGCCATAGATGAACTAACGCAAGACCAAAGTTAGACCATCTTTGTAAACTACAAAAACCTAAACGCAAAACCGCGGAAGTTGCCCAGTTCCGGATTTGAGGAGTGCCTGTTGTTTTGTTGAGCGAAATGAGTGCATCAGTGCGTGTCGAGTGAGTGTAAGCGAGTGCATAGTCGGTAAGTGCATTAAGCACAGTGGCAGATCTGTTGAATTTGCTCAGTTCATCTACCCTGAGCGATGCTGCCTAAAATCAGAATATTTCAGCTTTTTCTAAAGCTTATGTTTCGCAGTTGATTGCATTGCCGCAGTTCGCAATGAGCCGAGAGCTGATTCTTGTCTGTCTCATGTATTCAATTGGTGAGTTCAAAGTGTTTTTCAAACAGTTTGATCGTGTCCAGGCAACACCATTTCTCGGTTCGTTGTTTTGTTGAGAAAGCCTGCCTAAATACAACTCACTACCGCTGTTTTGAAATTTTTTCTGCACCTTTGCTGTAACAGAGTAGTTCTAAGAATGGCTACTTTTTGACGCGCTGACTTGTCTTTACGCGCTGATCTGTCTGGTTAAATTTCTGGTTAAATTTGCCGAAGTTTGCACAGAAGGCATTCCTGCTTGACTTAGCAAGGGCAGGGTGCTAATCAGCCATGTGCTTGGCTTTTCAAATCTACCGATTTGATCGCTCATTCAGGCTGAGTTTAACCTGAGGGCTTTACCCCAAATAAAAACTGAGGCTGGCACACCTGTAGCAGCAGGTTTTACCGTGTCGAACCTCAGTCGATCTTTGCTTACTACTTGGAACGAATTTTACCATGTCTACATCAATTACAGAGGCGCGCTCTCTGGGAATTGGGCTAAGTGGAATTGCTGATTTTTCAACGCAGATTCCTTTTCTAGATGCGTTTAAATCTGCTCGCGCCTGGATTCCGCAAAGCTCCACTCAATGGGACACCGGAGAAGCGGCTCAGCTAAATCTTGATCCTCAAGGCTGGGTGCAATCAGTTCCGGCAACGAATGCTCCGGCAGCTTACGATCGCGTCAGTACCCTGATGCTTTGGGATGTGCCTTATGAGTCAGGGCAGTATCGTGTGCTGTATGACGGTACTGGAACGATGCAGTACGGCTTGGATGCCAGCAAGCTAAGTTCGAGTCCAGGAATGGATCTGATTCAGGCAGATAGCCTCAAGGCAGGCGGCATTCATCTGCAAATTATGGCAACAGACCCCAATCAAACGGGCGACTATCTTCGCAATATTCGTGTTTATAGCGAGAAAGATCTGCCGCTGGTTGAGCTGGGAATGCGCTTTAATCCTGAATTTCTCGATCGCATCAAGAATTTCGGCACGCTCCGCTACATGGATTGGATGTCCACAAACAACTCGCGGCAGCAGGACTGGTCAAATCGCCCCCTGATGAGCGATGCAACTTGGTCGCGCAAGGGAGTTCCGATCGAGCTAATGGTGCAGCTTGCCAACGAAACGGGAACCAATCCCTGGTTCAATATGCCCCACAGCGCAACAGATGACTATATTCGCCGTTTTGCAGCTTATGTGCGCGATCATCTTGATCCAAAGCTCAAGGCATACGTGGAATACTCCAACGAAGTTTGGAATTGGCAGTTTTCTCAGGCGGGCTATGCTGAAGCCCAGGCAAAACAGCGATGGGGCGAAAGTCCAGCAGGCTGGGGCGGCTGGATGCAGTGGTACGGAATGCGGGCAGCGCAAACTGCAGATATCTGGAAGTCGGTTTATGGCAGCGAAAGTCCGAGTCGGCTGGTCAGGGTGATTGCTACACACACAGGCTGGAAAGGGCTAGAGGCTGCCATTCTCAATCCGCCTGCTTGGATCGCAGAGGGACAGCACCCTGTTTATCAATCATTTGATGCCTACGCAGTGACAGGCTACTTCGGTGGTTCTCTGGGGCAACCCGACCATGCAAGTACGGTGCGATCGTGGCTTAGTGATCCCGACGGTGGATTTAGCAAGGCCTTTCAGCAGTTGCGCCAGGGTAATTTACTTCCTAGCAAAGACTCGATTCAACAAACGATCGACAGCTTTCGCTATCAGGCAGATGTGGCAAAGCAACACGGGCTACAGCTTGTTGCCTACGAGGGTGGACAGCACATTGTCGGCATCAATGGGGTACAAAATGACGCGCAGCTTACCAACTTCTTTATTGAGCTGAATCGTCATCCAGAGATGCAGGCGATTTATCAAGATCTTTTAAATGGCTGGAGGGCTGCCGGGGGCACACAATTTAACCAGTACAGCGACATCGGCGCACCCAACCGATGGGGAAGCTGGGGTGCTCTGGAGAATCTGGATCAAGCCAGTTCGCCCAAGTACAAAGCGCTAGAAACCTTTATGGCAAACAACGCGCCCTGGTGGAACACAGGAGGTTCTTCAACGCGAATTGGACTTTATGAGTGTAGTACCGCAGCCGACAACTCGCTAGTAGGCACAGAGTACAATGACATCTTCCTGGGCGGCGCAGGCAATGACTCGATCAAGGGCGGCGCAGGAGCCGATCGTCTGCATGGAGAAGATGGCAATGATGCAATGGAAGGTAATGCGGGAGCCGATCGCCTTGCCGGAGGGCCAGGTAGTGACTCGATCAAGGGAGGTAATGAGAATGACCTGCTAACGGGCGGGGCGGGCAATGACCAGCTGAGTGGAGACGCTGGTAGCGATGCCTATGTGTTTGATAGCTGGACTCCCTCTGAGTCTGCCAATCTTGGCGTCGATACGCTCAACTTTCAGCCGGGAGACAAGATCGCACTTAGCCGCTATACCTTTGCTGCCGGAACTCGGTTTTCGATCGCCGCTACCGATGCTAATGCTGCGACTCGCGATGCTCAAATAACCTACAGCCGAGCCACAGGCAACCTGTTCTATAACCCCAACGGCAAAACACCCGGATTCGGCATAGGTGGACGATTCGCCGTTATTTCCGGTAAGCCTGTGCTCAGCGACAGCGACTTTATAAGAATCAACGGACGCTTTGATCCCAACGATTCGATCGATCTCAGTCGCGCTCAAACGAGAGCCTTAAAAGCGCCAGGCAAAATAGAACTGCACGCTAACTATCAGCCTAGACATCGCTCTCAGGACAATCAGAGTCTTGATATATCGGGCAGCGATCGTTTGCTTGGGTTGGAGGACAGGCTCACAGGCAGGATGGGGAGCGATCGTCTCATGGCAGGAACCGAGGCAATTCAGCTCGACGATGACCACAAGCTTGCGATCAAGCGACCCACTGCGCTATTTAATGCAGGCGTCATTAATTTGCCTTCAAAACAGGGCGTGATTGCAGCAATGCGGGCTGCGTTTCGAGACAAAAATATTGTGCAGTCTGGCAATCAAGTGCTTCAAGCGGGGGAAGCTGTTTTATTTCGATCGTCGAATCAGACCTATCTTGCCGTAAACAGCGCAAAACCCAGTTTGAATTTGGGGCAGGATTTGCTGATTGATGTGACCGGAACGCGACTGGCGATCGGAGACGCAGGTGCTGAAACGCTGGATGTTTCCCGCTATTTCGCTTAGCTCAACGGATTCAAAGTTCCCCGATTTAGGAAGAATCTAGGGGTGGGGTAATGCAGAGGCTAGATGGGCAGCCTTCATCCCGCTATCCCGCCATACTTAAGCCCTCTGCCTGGATGAAAATAGCCAAGCAAAAAGGGCGGATGAACCGCCCCAACTCACTCTACAGATAATAACGATCGATCTCCATGTTCCGGACGATCGAAAACACAGTCAACCTTAACTGGCAAGATAGCCGCGCACATTCGCCTTACGACGACGCAGGTGATCGAGAGCCTGACGCTCAAGCTGCCGGACGCGCTCCCGACTGATATTCATGCGCTGCCCAACCTTTGCCAAAGACAGTTCGTTGCCGTCCGATAAACCAAACCGCAAGGTCAGAACCTCGCGCTGCTGAGGGGTTAGCTCAGAGAGCATTCCTTCCAGGTCTTGCCGCAAGGATTCCGCAGTCGCAAAGCTCTCTGGCGAAGCACTCTCGCTCTCATCTTCGAGCAAGTCCTGCAACTCGGTGTCTTGGTTATCGCCCACGCGCAATTCAAGGGAAACAGGCTGACGCGACATCAGCAGATACTCGCGAATTTGAGAAGGCTCCAGCTCCAGGGCTTCGGCGATCTCTGCCGGATTCGGGCTGCGACCGAGGGACTGGGTCAGCTCACGCTGAACTTTCTTGATCTTGTTCAGCTTCTCGGTAATATGAATCGGCAGACGAATTGTGCGGGCTTGCTGAGCAATGGCGCGAGTGATCGCCTGACGAATCCACCAGTATGCATAGGTCGAGAATTTGTAGCCGCGAGTGGGATCAAACTTCTCGACGCCGCGCTCTAACCCCAGCGTGCCTTCCTGGATCAGGTCTAGAAACTCCAGGTTGCGCTTCTGATACTTCTTAGCGATCGCCACGACCAGACGCAGGTTGGCTTCGATCATCTTTTGCTTAGCACGCTGACCGAGGCGCAGGGTCTTCCGCAACTCGTCTTCGCTAAGCTTGGCGTAGGCAGCCCACTCAGCATCGGTCGGCTCGTGTCCCACCTTCTTGGTTTGCTTCTCTTTGGCTTCCAGGAGATTCATCATCTGCTGGACTTGCTTACCATACACAATCTCTTGCTCGTGAGTCAGCAGAGGTACTCGCCCAATTTCGTGCAGATAGGTCCGAACCATGTCTGCCGAAAACATGGACTTGTCCGCTTTCTCTTTAGGGGACTTGACTTCGTTCTCTTCTACAAATGCCATGAATCGTTGAACTCCAACAACAGTGCTGCAAACGAAATAAAAGGAATACGATCTCTGGGAAACCGAGGGTTTCCGAATACTGACGGCGAATGAACAGTAAAGGAAAGGTGAATGAAATGGGCAGCTTCGCTAGTCCCTATGGGATCGCCTCAGGCCCGGTGAAGTGCGAGTAAACGAAATAAAAACGGCTAGGGTTGCTTTGTCGCAGGTGAAGGGCAATTAGCAAGTAAACCTCAAAGCAGGATTGTCTCTAATCCTCGTGAGTCTAGAATGCTAGCTCACAGCCTGAGAAATGCTCGTACAGTGGAAAGTAAGAAACGGAGGAGTAACAATCGGGGCAGAACTTCACAAGTCCTAGCCCGAAGTCATTATGAGTTTGCCTAATTAAGATAGTAATACAAATTTAACGCTAGGTAAAGGGAGGAGGATTCATCCAACTGGATGAACTTGAAGAGGGAATAAACAAGGGGTAAAAATTGTAGCATTTGCCTTGCCTACAGCGCACTCCGAGCGATTCAAAATCCCAACTTAGCCAACCTCATAAACCATAGATAAACAAATGCCCTCAATCTTTATAATGCACCTTCTCTCCTTCCTTAGGGGTACGGCTTACCGAGGCAGAAAACCGTACCTTTTTCTGGAATACGAGTGCATGGCAGGGCTTTAAGGGCGATGCGAAGCAGTTTCCCTTTGAGGCGATCGAGTCTCAAGTATAGTTGCTTGGTTCTTAAAATCCTAGATCGGCTTTTGCGGCTTCTGCGGCTTGGAGAATTTCGGCTTCGGGCAGGTCTTCCCAAGGCGTTTCGCCAATCTGGGCATAAAAGGTTTCGTCGTAGGGGCGAGTCCGAATCACAACGGGCATCGGTACAGCATGACCTAGAATCAGTGCTTGCTGCTTCGAGTCCAGTTTCGCGAGAACCGATCGCAACGCCTGTCCACCGGATACCCCTGTGAAAATCGCTTCGATATCTTTCTCATCATTTAATAGTGCGGTAATCCGCGTTCCTACCTGAGACATCACCTCGTTATCAATCCCCGATGGCCGCTGATCCACCACCAACAACGTCACAAAGTATTTCCGCATCTCGCGGGCGATCGTGCCAAAAATGGTCTGACGGACGGTTGCTGAATCCAAAAAACGATGTGCTTCTTCGATCGTAATGACTAGAGGTTGAGGGCGATCGATCGGGTTTTTGGTTTGCAGGAATTTTTCGGCTTTGTGGACGTAGGCATGGTGAATCCGGCGGGCGATTACGTTTGTTGCCAGCATATAAGAGAGCAGGTTGGACTGAGAGCCGAACTCAATTACAACGTGCTTTCCGGCATCGAGTGATTCAAGAATTTGACCGACATAGTTTTTGGGGCAAGTTTGCCGCAGATACTTCAAATCATCCAGACGGGTCAGCTTGCGCTGAAGTGCCATGATCGAGGACTTGCTGCCCATCTTGACTTCGCAAAATTCTTGAATTTCCTCATTGCTCATCGACAGCAAACGGCTGATCCAGGCTTTGCCAAACTCATTGCGAAGAATAATCGCGTTTTCCAGGCTGGCCTCGGACAGATTTAGTTCGCCCCGCACCAGCATTAGATCTTCGACATCAATCTGGTCATAGCTAATGTAAAGCTCTTGGGCATCGCGCACACCCCGCCGTCGCGTGGACTCTACATCTAATGTATAGATCTGCACTTGGCTTGGGAAAAGCTGACGCAAGCCTTTTACGGTGCTGAACTGCTTGCCTTCTCGCGTGGCTTCCCAGCCGTACTCCGAGTGCATATCAAAGATGAGATTCACTGCGGCTCGTCTGCGAATAATTCCAGACAGCAATAGTCTCGTTAGGAAAGATTTTCCTGTCCCCGACTTACCAAACACCCCGTTACTCCGCTCCACGAATCGATCGAGATCCAGGCAGATTGGCACATTCATATCGATCGGTTCCCCGATCGCAAAATTCCGCCGATGGGGATCATCCTCCCAGCCGAACACCGCCCGAAAGTCCCGCTCCGATGCGTCGTAGACCTGACTAAAGTGAGCCGGAATGGTTTTAACGGGCAGCAGCTCCACATCATTCGTATTCGCTTCGTAGGAAGCAAGGGAGTCTGAGGCTTTCGATCGCGTCTTCGTTCTACGAGGCTCGCTTTCTGCCTTCGGTGTAAACATTAGCATCGGCGACAGGTTGATCGTGCCGTAGGTTCCGGTTCCTGCCAGCACTTCTTGCAAAAACGTATTCGCTGGATCGGGCGGGTTCGCCAAGATTCGCTGTGTCGCAGTTCCCAGGGCAACGTCCGTCAGCATGCAGAAAAAGCGCGATCGTACCCCTTGCACGACCAGGAATTTCCCGACCCGCATATCCTCAACGGAGACATCGGCATGCAAACGCACTTCTAGCCCCTGACTCAAGGAACCCTGTATCACCGAACCCAGCGGATTTTCTGCGGTCATGCCAACCCCGCTAATACGATCGTTCTATTATCGAGGAATACACATGTTTTAGGCAAGTCGGCTAGGGTTTGCAACTCCCTAAATCCTCCACCAGTGGGGGACTTTCAATGGGGGACTTTGAATTGTTGGCTCCACTCCGCCGTTTCAAACACGGTTGTGCCGTTTCAAACACACCTTCATGCGGGCATGATTCCAAAGTATTTTAGCCCTTCGATAATTCCAGCAGCATAGTGGGCTTGGGCTAAGTATCAATGACCGCTAAGGGGGAACTGCTGCGCATTGCCCTCAAAATTATCCTGATGCCACTGAAGTAATTTCCTTCTCGCATTGCCAACAATAATGCCAATCTGGTTGGCAGCAAATAGGGCAATGTGGTTGCCAGAATCACCACAGACTACTGTTTGTTCTGCTGTAAACCTAAAGGCTTGACGAATATAGGTAACAGCACTGCCCTTATTGATTTTACGCGGCACGATATCAAGGTCATGTCCATGACTGTAAATCAGTTCAGCCTCCAGTCCTTGAGCAATGAGTTGAGCTTCCAGTTCTGATAAAACAGAGGCGTCTTCTTCATCAAGCACAAAGCTTAGCTTGAAGGGACGCTGTTCGCTTCCAGGCTGAGCAACCAGTTGGGAAAGCTGTTCGACGACCACTGCAATGCTTGCTCGATCCCAATTTTGGGAAGACAGGCTAGACCAGTTTTCATCCAATTCGTTGCCTGGATAATAAATTTCAGTCCCGACAGAAGCAATTAGTACATCGGGTTCTGGCAGCGCAGTGTGAGAAATCAATCGCTCATAAGACTTCAACGATCGCCCGGTGGCATAAACCAATTTTGAGCCATAAATTTGGCGATGGTGTTTGAACCAACTGTTCAGACGCTGGAGCGCGTCATTGTCCCCAACCAGGGTGCTGTCGAGATCTGTTACCAGCAAAAACTTTGACACAGTTGCGATTGTCCTCTCATTCACCTCAAAGCAACCCTCCGACCGTTCTCACTGCCTTCTCGTTCCTGCCCGTTGTCGTAAAATGTCCAACAATTTCGTTATGTGCGGCGGCACAGGAGCCGTCACCTCGATCGCCTTACCCGTCACCGGATGCTGAAGCGTTAGCCGATAGGCATGAAGTGCCTGCCCTGGCAAATTGACCCCGATTGATCGCCCTGACCCATAAAGCGGATCGCCCACGATCGGATGACCAATGGCTGCGCTATGAACCCGAATCTGATGCGTCCGTCCTGTCTCAAGCTGAAACCGCATCAGCGTAAAGTTGCCCAACCGCTCCTCGACCGTCCAGTGCGTCATAGCTCGTCTGCCACCCTTCTCTTCAGGGACAATTGCCTGCTTTTTGCGATCGATCGGATGCCTGCCAATTGGTGCGTCGATCGTGCCCTTCACAGTTGCCGGTGCGCCATACACCACGCCCAGATATTCTCGCCGCGCCGTCTTGGTTTTGAACTGTTCCTGAAGCTGCTGATGGGCAAGGTCAGTTTTAGCGATCGCGATTGCTCCGCTCGTATCCTTATCTAATCGATGCACAATTCCCGGACGCTGCACCCCCCCAATTCCGGCAAGCTGATTGCCGCAATGAGCTAAGAGTGCATTCACTAGCGTTCCACCTTGGTGTCCAGGCGCAGGATGAACCACCAGATCCACAGGCTTATTCAAAATCAGCAGATGCTCATCCTCGTAAAGGACGTCGAGGGGAATGTCCTCGGCCTCCAGGTCAAGTGGCTCTGCATCAGGAATGCTGACCTCAATCCGATCGCCCTCCTGCACAGTGACTTTCTTAGAAGTACAAACCTTGTCATTAATCCGAACCTGTCCGTCTTCGATCAATTTCTGGATGCGCGATCGAGATAAGTCACGGAGCTGTGCGGATAGGAAGCGATCGAGGCGGGGTTCAGTCGGGTGGTCAACGTGAAGAGAGATTAGTTCAGTCAATTTTTAAAATCAGGCACGCTTTACTTTTTATTATCGCGTGACGACTTAGCAGCGTGAGCAAGTCTGAAAACCCAACGGTTTTGATGGGATACGTTAGAATCACCGCTTCGGGAAAAGACTGTGATTCACAGGGTAAGTCAGAATTCTCGGAAGTGGAGGCAATCTCTCATCGAAATAGCGGCAGTTCTTTCGCTTGCTTACCTGTCAACCTGCCTATTTCTATTCTTTCGACAGCTCGGCTTCTCTGTCCTAGGGGGAGCAATGCAAACCGTAGGATATTGCTCAAATCTTTTCTAATATTAATAATTCAATTAAGAAAAACGAAGAAATTCGATCGTCAATGGCATTAATAGAAAATCCTAGAGGTTAACTTAATATCCTGATTATTCTCTCGCTTCCAACATCTATTTCAGCCTCTACAAGATGAAGATGTAGGGTAGCACAATCACAGCAAGATTGTATAACTTTTATCAAACATTTCAATTTGTAAAGATTCCTCAATGGATCGCATATTATCTGCTGATGGTCTCCCTCGGAACGTAGGTAAATCAATGCTTCTACATCTTGAATTATTGTTAACCTCGCTTAAAGTCTGTGAGATTCCAGTTCTATAATGCTGCAAGTACCTCCCCATGGAACTGGGATCGCTCATTGGACTGATATTCAATGTGTGGTTGCAGTTCACCTCTTCTAGGCACGGGTCATTTCTGGCTTCGACGCTCCTACCCAAGTCGGTTATGTGCCTGTCTGCTGATGTTACGAAGAGAGATGCTGTCATTTGGCAGCTTGGGGGCTGGTCGCTCAACTCGTTCCTTTGTCTAGAGAGGAGAGTCTCGAATGACAACTTCCCCACGGGAGCGGGAGGCAACCAAACAGGTGCGAGTGGTCGTCGATAAAGATCCAGTGAAAACTTCCTTCGAGAAGTGGGCACAGCCGGGTCATTTCGATCGCACCCTCGCTAAGGGTCCCAAGACCACAACCTGGATTTGGAACCTTCATGCCGACGCTCACGATTTCGATAGCCATACCAGTGACCTAGAAGATATTTCTCGTAAAATCTTCAGCGCACACTTCGGTCACCTTGCTGTAGTGTTCGTCTGGCTCAGTGGAATGTTCTTCCACGGCGCAAAATTCTCTAATTACTCTGGTTGGATGGCTGACCCCCTGAACGTGAAGCCTAGTGCTCAGGTGGTTTGGCCCATCTTTGGTCAAGAGATTTTAAACGGTGACGTGGGCGGTGGATTCCACGGCATTCAAATCACATCTGGATTTTTCCAAATCTGGCGTGCTGCCGGGATTACAAATGAATTTCAGCTCTATGTAACGGCGATCGGCGGTCTGGTAGCGGCTGCTCTGATGCTGTTTGCAGGCTGGTTCCACTATCACAAGCGCGCTCCGAAACTGGAATGGTTCCAGAATGTGGAGTCGATGCTGAACCACCACCTGGCTGGTTTGCTGGGTCTGGGCTGTCTCTCCTGGGCAGGTCACCAGATTCACGTTGCCCTGCCGATTAACAAAATGCTGGATGCTGGGGTTCCTCCGAATCAGATTCCCCTGCCTCATGAGTTTATTCTCAACTCCAGCTTAATGTCGGATCTCTATCCCAGTTTCTCGAAGGGTCTGACTCCCTTCTTTACCCTGAACTGGGGTGAGTACGCTGATTTCCTTACCTTCAAGGGTGGCTTGAACCCTGTAACTGGCGGTCTATGGCTGTCGGATACGGCGCACCACCACTTGGCTCTGGCAGTCCTGTTCATCATTGCGGGTCATATGTACCGTACGAACTGGGGCATTGGTCACAGCATCAGGGAAATCTTGGAGAACCACAAAGGTCCGTTTACGGGCGAAGGTCACAAGGGTCTCTATGAGAACCTGACCACCTCTTGGCACGCGCAACTGGCTGTTAACCTGGCAATGTTGGGTTCGCTCACGATTATCGTGGCGCAGCACATGTACTCGATGCCGCCCTATCCGTACCTTGCAACGGATTACCCGACACAGCTCTCGATCTTCACCCACCATATGTGGATTGGAGCATTCTTCATTGTCGGTGCGGGTGCACACGCGGCTATCTTTATGGTGCGTGACTACGATCCGGCAAGAAACATGAATAACTTGCTCGATCGCGTCATCCGTCACCGGGATGCCATCATTTCTCACCTCAACTGGGTTTGTATTTTCCTGGGCTTCCATAGCTTCGGTCTGTACATTCACAACGACACGATGCGTGCTCTGGGTCGTCCCCAAGATATGTTCTCGGATACGGCGATTCAGCTCCAGCCCGTGTTTGCTCAGTGGATTCAAAACATCCACACGCTAGCTCCTGGTGCAACTGCACCAAACCAGCTAGAGCCTGTGAGCTATGCCTTCGGCGGCGGTATCGCTGCAGTGGGCGGCAAGGTTGCCATGATGCCGATCGCCCTGGGCACGGCAGACTTCATGGTTCACCATATCCATGCCTTCACGATTCACGTGACGGTGCTGATTCTCTTGAAGGGCGTGCTGTTTGCTCGTAGTTCGCGTCTGGTTCCAGACAAAGCGAATCTGGGCTTCCGCTTCCCTTGCGACGGTCCCGGTCGGGGCGGCACCTGCCAGGTTTCTGGTTGGGATCACGTCTTCCTCGGTCTGTTCTGGATGTACAACTCTATTTCGATCGCTATTTTCCACTTCTCCTGGAAGATGCAGTCGGATGTGTGGGGTACGGTCGCACCAGATGGAACGGTTTCCCATATCACGGGCGGCAACTTTGCTCAGAGTGCAATCACCATCAACGGATGGCTGCGTGACTTCCTGTGGGCACATGCAACTCAAGTGATTGGTTCTTACGGTTCTGCGCTGTCTGCTTACGGTCTGCTGTTCCTGGGCGCACACTTCGTCTGGGCGTTCAGCCTGATGTTCCTGTTCAGTGGTCGCGGCTACTGGCAAGAACTGATTGAGTCGATCGTTTGGGCACATAACAAGCTGAAAGTTGCGCCTTCGATCCAGCCTCGTGCTCTGAGCATTATTCAGGGTCGGGCAGTCGGTGTTGCTCATTACCTGCTGGGCGGCATCGTTACGACTTGGGCGTTTTTCTTGGCTCGCATCATTGCTGTTAGTGGTAGCTAGTGATTCTTAAGCTGTCTCTCCTCTAGACCCCTGGATGCGAACGATGGGGGGCGAACTCTAAGCGAGGCTATGAATTTAATAGGATTCTTCAATGAATCTGAAAGGCTCTAAACCTTGTATTGTTCAAACTCCATCGTCTACAGTCCAGATGGGCCAAAGCTAGATGGCGAAAAGCTAATCGCTAATTAAGAAAATCAATTCGGACTTATGGCAACAAAATTCCCAAAATTTAGCCAGGGATTGGCTCAAGACCCGACTACCCGTCGGATCTGGTATGGGATTGCCACTGCCCACGATTTTGAGAGCCACGATGGCATGACGGAAGAAAATCTTTACCAAAAGATTTTCGCTTCCCACTTCGGTCATTTGGCAATCATCTTCCTCTGGACTTCTGGTAATCTCTTCCACGTCGCCTGGCAAGGTAACTTCGAACAGTGGGTCAAAGATCCGCTCAATGTGCGCCCGATCGCCCATGCGATTTGGGACCCCCATTTCGGTCAAGCTGCGGTGGACGCCTTCACTCGTGCAGGCGCGTCTAACCCTGTCAACATCGCTTATTCCGGTGTTTATCACTGGTGGTACACGATCGGGATGCGGACCAATGGCGAACTCTATGCGGGTTCTCTGTTCCTGATGTTGCTATCGGCGATCTTCCTGTTCGCAGGCTGGCTCCACCTTCAGCCCAAGTTCCGTCCGTCGCTGTCCTGGTTTAAGAATGCTGAATCTCGCCTGAACCACCACTTGGCTGGCTTGTTCGGGGTTAGCTCTCTGGCTTGGGCAGGCCACCTAATCCACGTGGCAATTCCTGAGTCGCGCGGTCAGCACGTTGGCTGGAACAACTTCCTGACGACCCCTCCCCACCCTGCTGGTTTGGTTCCTTTCTTTACTGGCAACTGGGGTGTGTATGCCGAGAATGCAGATACTGCTAACCATGTCTTCGGTACGTCTGAAGGCGCGGGTACTGCAATCCTTACCTTCCTGGGCGGCTTCCATCCGCAAACTCAGTCCTTGTGGCTGACGGACATGGCTCACCATCACCTGGCGATCGCGGTCCTGTTCATCGTGGCAGGTCATATGTATCGCACTAACTTTGGTATCGGTCATAGCATCAAAGAAATGCTGGATTCCAAAGCAGGTCTGACGAGTAGAAAGAGCGAAGGTCAGTTCAACCTGCCCCACCAGGGCTTGTATGACACCATTAACAACTCGCTGCACTTCCAGCTTGGTCTGGCTCTGGCAGCTTTGGGTGTCATCACCTCTCTGGTCGCTCAGCACATGTATTCCCTGCCGCCCTACGCTTTCATGGCGAAGGACTACACCACGCAGGCTGCGCTCTATACCCATCACCAGTACATCGCTGGATTCCTGATGGTTGGTGCGTTTGCTCATGGTGCAATCTTCTGGGTACGGGATTACGATCCGGCTCAAAACCGGGGTAACGTGCTCGATCGTGTTCTAAACCACAAAGAAGCAATCATCTCTCACCTGAGCTGGGTGTCGCTGTTCCTAGGCTTCCACACCCTGGGTCTGTATGTTCATAACGACGTGATGCAGGCTTTCGGTACGCCTGAGAAGCAAATCCTGGTCGAGCCTGTGTTCGCACAGTTCGTTCAGGCGGCTCACGGCAAACTGCTCTATGGGTTCGATACGCTACTGTCTAACCCTGATAGCCTTGCTTCCACCGCTTGGCCCAACCATGCGAATACCTGGTTGCCCGGTTGGTTGGATGCTATTAACAGCGGTACGAACTCGCTGTTCCTGACAATCGGTCCTGGCGACTTCCTGGTTCACCATGCGATCGCTCTGGGTCTGCACACCACCACTCTGATTCTGGTCAAGGGTGCGCTGGATGCTCGCGGCTCGAAGCTGATGCCCGACAAGAAAGACTTCGGCTACAGCTTCCCCTGTGATGGTCCGGGTCGTGGCGGTACTTGCGACATCTCTGCTTGGGATGCGTTCTACCTTGCGATGTTCTGGATGCTGAACACAATCGGCTGGACGACGTTCTACTGGCACTGGAAGCACCTCGGTGTATGGCAGGGCAACGTGGCTCAGTTCAACGAGTCTTCGACTTACCTGATGGGCTGGCTGCGTGACTACCTGTGGCTGAACTCTGCTCAGCTAATCAACGGCTACAACCCGTACGGCATGAACTCGTTGGCAGTTTGGAGCTGGATGTTCCTTTTCGGACACCTGGTTTGGGCTACGGGCTTTATGTTCCTAATTAGCTGGAGAGGCTACTGGCAAGAGCTGATCGAAACAATCGTTTGGGCGCATGAGCGCACTCCGCTGGCGAACCTGCTTCGCTGGAAGGACAAGCCCGTTGCACTGTCGATCGTTCAGGGTCGTCTGGTTGGTTTAGCTCACTTCACGGTTGGCTACATCCTGACCTATGCTGCCTTCCTCATCGCATCAACTGCCGCACGTTACGGCTGATCAGGCGATCGAGCTTTTAGTTAGATAATTGAGTCCCTCACCTTCGGGTGGGGGATTTTTGTTTGGGAAGTATTTCTCCTTGATTCCATAGCTTACTGCAAGTTATGAGTGGGCATAGGATAGCCATTTAGCCTAGCATTAAGGCTAGGAATCTCGACTTGCTGGAAGTAAGAAGAAGCGTATAGATCTATGGGAACTACACATGTACCTGTTTAACTCCAACTTTTTCAATCGCTGGCATTGGTTTAGTTATCACTTCGCGCAATCCTTTCGACATCCGCTCTCAAACTCAGCACTAATTTTTTGAGAAGGACTAGCAAAGATTAATTCTCAATGTAGCTCACCTAGCTAGCTCAAAGTGAAATTTACATATCTAGTGCACTATTAAATTCAATATTTCTATCTGAAAAAACCCCTTCTGTAACTAAGGTTGGAACTATTTTTGAGGTGTAATATGTGAAAGCACTACGTTGTATAGCATAAATAAGCAGAACTCCTGCTAGCCCAATTAGAAGGTCAGTTATATTAAATTTGACACAGCCCATAAGGGATACTATTGAGCATGCAAGCACAATTTCTCCCCAGATATGTGTTTGGTATAAAGAGGCTTTCCTAAGCTTTAATTCATCTTTAAAATCCTTTGTTATGTAAAGATTAAGTGCTTGACTTTCTGTAGCTTCTAATTCAATGCTGGCGCGCAACCTATTTATGTACTGATTGAAGTCGCGAAAGGTTGTGAAAAAATTGAAGCTTGCAATTTGAATTCTTTTATAAAGTAGCCCAGTAAAGTAAGTAAGCACTACCCCAAGAAATATGTGTAGTAATAATATCTTTGATACAAAAGAGCTAGATGTAGAAAGAACAGCAGTAAGAGGAACATCCGCTACTTCAAACCATAAGCTCTGATGCCCTCTATCAGGAATAACAACTAAGGCAATTAGAAACAGTAAAAAAATCGCCACTTTGTATAGTGAAAATGACGAAGTTAAATCTTTAATATACTTTTCTCTTAAAGCCTTAATTAGTTCATCCATTTTTAGGAATATAAGTCGAGGAAGTATATGTCACCAGCATCTGGGTCAAAAGTTCCATATTCAATTATTGGAGAGCCAATAAATCGAACTTCTTCTTCTTTCCTAGCAAGAAAAGGATGTAGCTTTAAGAGATCCTCTATATTATGAAAGTGTATATAAGCATCTTTGCGACTATCTAAATTGTACATACGACCTCTTAACACATCATTGTCAAGGGACTTTATGTTTGCCCTGTAGATGACTGGTATTCCCAAATCTTTTTGCGAAACTATCGAATGAAACCTTTGGCTATTAGTTTTGTCAAAGGTAAACTTGGTAGTGATTTCTGCATTAAAAGTCAACTCAATTATATTGTTCTCTGAGTTGTTTGTTCTAACTGGAACAAGCATTTTGTCTACTTCTTTTACTATCGCCCTATCCCCATACTGACGAACCATCTTGCTGTCTGGTTGTTGTATTATTGATTCGTAGGATTTAACTGTAGGATTTCCTTGAGATAATTGGGCTTTTCGCTCAACAACTTTATTTTTGTATTTATTGATCTCTATCTCTCCCTCATCCATTGCCTTTTCGTAGGCTGGTAGAAGAGCTGCTGTAATACGTTGAATTATCTCTTTTGCGTTCTTTTCAGAAGTGGACAAGAATTTGAGTATATACCCCCCTTCTTCTGGAGGCTGAACCAAAAAATCGGTCACTTTATAGTCTTTAAAAGACATCCTTGCATGTTTCCAAACCCTGCCATGTGCATTATCAAGGTGTGCCCTGTCAATAGCTGATTGTAAACATGTCAAGGTCCGACTTAAATTCCTTAGTGAAACTTGGTGGTTGTAAGCAAAATCGCCATCAAAGTGAACTTCAACAAAACTCATATCAGCTACAAAGCTAGAATTATGGACACAAACCTTACATTGTTCACAGTTCTAGCAAGGAAAATTATTTTCCCCGAAAGGTTTAATCTTTGTCTTTCTAAGTTGTGGAAACCGCAAATAAAGTAATAATTCTCGTTTTTTAATGGTTTCAGCAATCTGACTAAAGATAAAGAAGTTTTGTTTAATTCTCTCTGATTAAGGAATCTGGCGCAGGAGATTATGAGGGAGTTGCGGCAAGGGTCGTGATTCTAGCAATTGACAAGGGGGCTGTTTGAGGCGCGGTTGAGGTTTTGTAGCCCCCTAAATTCCTTATAAGTAAGAGACTTTGGGTTATGTAGCGAATTTAGGCTTTATGAGTCGATTGCCCAACGGTTCATAATCTCGATCGCCTCTTCAGCACGAACGCGCCGATACCAAATCTCATCCGGTAAAACCAGCACCATTGGACCGTTGCCACAGTGCCCTAAACAACCGCTACCAATCACAGGAATTTCTGGGATTTTGTGATTTTGAAATGCAGTGAGGACGGCTTTAGAACCTGATTTACGGCAGGCTTTGTTTTGACAAACCAGGATTGTGCGAGGAGGGCGATCGCCTTTCAGGGGAAACGGTTTTGCATCAGTCGGCATAAAGCAAAAGTTCTAAAAATCTTTGAAAGCGTCTAATCCAACCAATTCTCAAAGTCCCCCAGAATTGGGGGATTTAGGGGGCAATGTAGGATCTATACGATTGCTTCGTGGTTCCCCCTTCGGGGTAATCGCCACAAGCCACAAAACCTCCCTCAACATCACGGGCAGCATTCAGAATTCTGAAAAGGCATTAACGATATATTGCTGAAGCGTTAACTCATAGCCATCCAAAACAACAGGCTGACCCAATTCGATTGCAAGCGGCAGGGAAAGCTGAGAGTCGGTGCGAAGCACTTCCCCGTTAGGGGTAATCGATCCCTTCACAGAACTTCGGACAGGTTTACAGGATAACAGAGCGATATCGAAGCGACAGGGAAGATCGGCTAGGTGAGGATGTTCGGCGAGGAAGAGTTGGGCGGCTTGCCAGAGTTTTGCCTGTTTTTGGGGGGTGATGGAGAGGAGACCATTTTCGTCCCAGTTGCCTTTACTGCGGGCTTTGACTTCCACAAAGGCTAAGGTGCCAGGCTGGGTTGCAACGACATCGAGTTCCCCGTAGAGGCAGTGCCATCGCTGGTGTAAAACAGTCCAGCCTTGAGCGGTGAGCCAGTGAGCTACAAAGGATTCTGCCAGATGTCCGGTTTGTAGTGCGGCTTGTTTAGCCCGATCGGCTGGCGGCTTCGCAGTTTCCCTTGCGGACGATCGTTTTCTGGGTAACTTCATAAATGGCAATAAGAGACTTTAAGCAAGCCGATGAGACGGTTAACAGATTCAGGTAGGATCAAATCACGTTCTGTAATGCAGGACTGATCTAAAACTGATTCGTCGTTTTTTTAGTCTGCCCATGTACGCTTGGTTGTGTCGGCTGCGATTTCTCCAAAAAGAGAACTTCTTCGCATCGGTTGTGTGTGGTGTCGTTTTGAGTTTAAGCCTGCTTTGTCTGAGCGGTCTGCTGCCGTCGAGCGCCCTGGCAGAGGACTACAATCGAGAATTCCTGGTCAATCGAGACTTTTCGGGCAAGGATCTGACCGACTCTAGCTTCACGAAAGCTAATATGCGCGGCAGCAATTTGAGTAATACCAATTTACAGGGCGTCAGTTTCTTTGGCGCAAATCTGGAGGATGCCAACCTAGAAAGCGCAAACTTAAGCACCGCAACCCTGGACTCGGCTCGAATGGTGGGAGCTAATCTAAAGAATGCCATTTTAGAAGGGGCGTTTGCCTTCAACACCAAGTTCAACAACGCTGTGATTGAGGGTGCAGATTTTACCGATGTGCTGCTGCGCGAAGATATGCAAGACATCCTTTGCCAGACTGCAAGCGGTACAAACCCAACCACAGGACGCGAAACCCGCGAGACGTTGGGCTGCTAGAGGATATTTGATAACCTAAAATTCGGTTCAAATCAAACCTCCAGCTCGCTAATTTATAAGGGAAGAGAGCTATTTTCCCATCTCAAAGTCTTCCACCTGGGAGGATTTAGGTGCGATGCAGTCCCTCTGAAACTTCTCTCAAATTGCTTTGAGATAGAGTGTCAAAAAATTAAGGCAGACTCTCAGTTTGATGCAGAGCCGCTTCAGAAGAATCGGTTGCGTCGCAGTTCTCGGAAGCGGTAATCGCCCCACCCAAATCAAAATCTCCAACCCACGGCATTCCTGCCAAATCTACAAACGAAACCCGCCGCTGCTCTTGCTCCAGTTCACGGATACGCTGCTTCTCGGCGTACATTTGCTGCTGGTAATACTGCGCCAATTCAAACGACTGAATACAGTCTGTTTGCTTCCACAGATCATTAAAGTGGCGATAGCGTTTTTCGCACATCACCTGCTCCAGGCAAGCCGCCGCTGCTCGAATGACCAGAGGGGCGCGTAGAATATCTCGGTGTGATTTCTCGTCTAGCTGAAACAGCGGATAGAGTTGCGCGACCTTATCATCTGGACAGCTATCCTGTAGCAGATTGAGCAGATCGTTTGAGGCAATCGCCTGATTCTGAGCATCGAGAATTTGCTGCCACAAATAGCGATGGTGGGACAGGCTGAAGTCTAAATCCCGCTCGTCTAGCGCCTCCATGATCATCGATCGATACTCGGGTGCATGGAGATAGAGGCGCAAAAGCTGTGCTTCGGATTCTTCTAAAAGGCTTCGATCGCCCGGACGCTGCCATTTTTGCGATCGACCATGCCACCGCTGCCCCCGAACTTGAGTTCGCAAATCGGCTTCAAGCTGGACGGCAAATCGAGCATTACCCTGACTCAGGAGTTCCGCACAGCGATGGATATAGTGCGTTCTCAGACTAGCGTTGGGCAGGTTGCCCAGCAGTTTAACAATTTCCTGATTGCTTTGCTGAAACTGATCTGCCTTCTGAAGGTCTGCCTGTTGGAGAATCTGCTGAATCTGCCAGTCTAGCCACAGGGGAGCATTCTTAAGTACATCCTGATAGTCCGCAGCGGAGTTTGCCTTGAGGAATTCATCCGGGTCTTTGCCCTGCGGCAGATTGAGAATGCGAAGCTGCACTTCTCCCTGATATGCCAGGTCTGCCACTTCCCCGATCGCCCGTTCTGCGGCTTTTACACCTGCGGCATCGGCATCGAAGTTAAACACAATCTGCTTTGATTCGGTGTAGCGCAAGAGCTGGCGTACCTGATGCAGACTCAGCGCAGTTCCAAGAGAGGCAACGACATTCGTAATCCCGGCAGCATGAAGGGCAATCACATCAAAATAGCCTTCGACCACCACCGCCCGATCGCTTTTTGCAATAGCGCCTCTCGCTTTATCGAGCGCAAACAGCGTTTTCCCTTTGTCAAATAGTTCCGTCTCTGGTGAGTTCAGGTATTTCGGCTGCTCATCTCCCAGCGATCGTCCCCCAAAACCAATGACACGCCCCTGAAGATCATGAATGGGAATCATTAATCGATCGCGGAATCGATCGTAATACCCCTTCCCTTCCTGACGTGGCACAATCAGCCCTGCCTGCTCCACGAGCTGAACGGCAAACCCCTTTTGCTCTACTAGATAACCATAGAGCGTCTGCCACCCTGCCGGAGCATAGCCCAACTGAAACTGCTGAATCGTAGTTTCGCTCAACTGCCGCTTTTCCAGCAGATAGGTTAACGCTGTTTCTCCCTGGGGTTGTCGCAGTGCGTGCTCAAAAAACCTTGCCGTCAGAGCCAACACCTCATAAAGCTGCTCCCGCAAAGAAAGCTGCCGCTGAAACTCCTGCCGTTCTTCGGGTTCGAGCGTCTTAATTGAAACCTGATACCGACGCGCCAGATCCAGCACCACATCGGCAAACGATCGCTTCCCCAACTCCATCAAAAACTTGATTGCATTCCCGCCTGCGCCACAACTAAAGCAGTAATAAAACTGTTTACCCGGACTGACGCTAAAGCTGGGTGATTTGTCGTCGTGGAACGGACATAGCCCGGTGAAATCCTTGCCTCGCTTCCGCAGCACCACATACTCCGAGACGACATCCACAATGTCTACTCGCTGTTTCACCTCATCGATCGTGTCGGGATGCAGGCGGGGGAT
>NZ_JACJOR010000328.1:0-6179 GCF_014695615.1 Leptolyngbya sp. FACHB-711 | reverse complement strand
CCGACGACTTCCCCATTGAGCCGCACGCGCCCAGCCAAAATCATCTGCTCCGCCTGTCGCCGAGAAGCAATTCCCCGCTGGGATAGGATTTTTTGTATCCGTTCTGCCATGCTGCTTTGTGATTGCGGATTGAATCGATCGATGTTGCCAGTTCAGCTAAGACAAGGATATTACGCTTCGCAATCGAGGTTTTGCCCCTGCCCCTTAAGGTTGTTTGAGGAGGATTCGAGGGGCTACATTGCCCCCCAAAATCCCCCAATGCTAGGGAACTTTGAGACCTGGAAGTAGGCAGTTTCCCCAGAATTGACCTGCCAGGAAGGCAGTTCGGGTGACCGCGATGACTTCTCAAACCGTTGCTCAACCCGATCGCTACCGATTCATCTTATCGATTTTATTGAGCTATCCCGGTAATTCTATCCCGATGATTCTGATGAAGCGTTGGGAGCCGCGATCGGAGTGTTGGTTGCTTCGCGGCTTCCCGCAGGGGTAATCGCCCGATGGGTAAACAGCAGCGGCAGCCTTACCTGAAGCCATGCGCCTCCGGTCTCAGGATGATTGCGGGCACTGACCGAGCCACGATGCGCCTCAACGATTTGCCACACGATCGCCAGCCCTAACCCACTCCCGCCCTGAGCATACCAGTCAAACGGATTGTGTCGCTCCTGAGATTCAGAGGAATTTGCTTCCAGATGACGGGCACGAGCCGGATCAGCCCGATAAAATCGCTCGAATACGTGGGGCAATGATTTTTCTGGAAACCCCTGTCCGGCATCGATTACGTCAATTCGGACGATCGCCTCTTGAGCCATTCGCCCTTCTGTCATTGGTTTGCTCGAAGCAGATTCCAGCGAAACGCGCACCTGAATCGTAGAGTCGATCGGGCTGTACTTAATGCTGTTATCCAGCAGGTTCATCAGCAGCCGATGAATTCGTGCGGGGTCAATTTGCATCAGCAGGTCATCGGGTCCCTGATAGTCCAGGTGCAAATGCTTTTCGCGGGTGAGCGGCTCCAGCATTTCCCAAACCGAATGCAGCAGACCGACCAGATCCACCGTCTGAAGCTGAAGGGTTTCAAACGAACCGCGCTCCATGCGATTGAGATCCAGCAAATCCTGCACTAGATTGCTCAGGCGCACCGTTTCGTTAATCAAGCGATCGATCCAGCCACGCAGGCTCGGCTCCAGGCGGAGTTGCAGCGTTTCAGCCACCAACCGAATCGAAGTTAGGGGGGTTTTGAACTCGTGTGCTAGATCCGATGCCCAGCGATCGCGCTGTTGCAGCAGGGTCATGGCTTCCTGACGGTTTTCGAGAAAGATCGCCACCTGATTATCCAGCAAGGGAATGCCATAGCCTCGCACGGCATAGGCAGGCTGCTCCGAGAGCCGCGACGGATCAGCACTCACCGGATAAAACGTCCAGTGGCTCTGGCAGGGCTTTGCGGCAGTGCGAGTCTGCTCAATCAAATCATCTAGCTCGTAGGAGCGCACCAGTTCCAGCAGCAAGCGCGGCTTTGCCGCAGGGTGATCGCCGCTGATTCCCAATAAACCTTTTGCTTGAGCATTGCACCAGAGCAGCCGATTTTCGTCGTCTACCTGCAAATAGCCGATCGGCGCAATTTGAAGCACCTGTTGATAGGTTTGCACTTCCTGCTGAAGCTGCTCAAGCTGCTGCCGCTGATAAGTCAAAGCGCGGGAAAGCTGCGTTGTCGCTGAAAAATCAACATCCTGATCAGGCGATCGAACTTCGCGCAACAGTTTCTTCAGCCTCGCATTCGAGCGCGACTGTTGCCAGACTAGAAGCACTAATCCGATGAGTAATCCGACCCAGAAATACAGAACCGCCACGGCTCAAATCACTGCCAGTTTGTTGAAGGTTGCCAGAAAACGATTGATCTACGATCGTGTTACCCCAGCGTACCTGTAAATTGCGGCAGTGGTCAGGCAATTACCCGGAAAAATAGCTGTTTCAACGGAATAAATCCGTTTCCACCCGATTAGCCAAAGCGGTAGCCAAAGCCTCTCACCGTTAGCAAGTATTCGGGACGGCTCGGATCAAGCTCTAGCTTTTCGCGCAGCCAACGAATATGCACATCAACGGTCTTACTGTCGCCCATAAAATCGGGACCCCAGATACGCTCGATTAGCTGCTCGCGAGACCAGACGCGCCGAGGATTTGCCATAAACAGTTCCAGAATGCGAAACTCCTTGGGCGATAGATTAATTTCTTCGCCGCGAACCGTCACCCGGCATTCCTGCGGATAAAGCGCTATTTCATGGAAGCGCAAAACCGACTCCTGAACCTGTTGCTGAGTATGGTAGTGGCGACGCAGCAGGGCTCGACAGCGGGCAACCAGTTCTCGCATTCCAAAGGGCTTGGTTAAATAGTCATCTGCGCCCACTTCCAGTCCTACCACGCGATCGGTTTCACTGCCTTTTGCACTCAGCATCAGAATTGGGACACTGCTTCCTTCGTGCCGCAGCAGACGACAAAGATCCAGCCCATTGACATAGGGCAGCATTAGATCGAGAATGATGAGTTCAAAGGGTAAAGCTTCAGACTGTCCCAGTTCTCCAGAACGACTGATCAGGTCTAGACCCTTGCGACCATCTTCTACGGTCGTAACCTCGTAACCTTCTTCAGTCAGGGTGAGGGCGATCGTTTCTCGAATCAGCTCTTCGTCTTCAACGAGCAAAACCCGTCCGAGCTTAACTTCCTGCTTGTATCTTGCGGTTTCTGGAGAAAAGGTAGGCAGCATATTATATTGTTGCTTACTTTGTATTACTTATTTTGCGTTACTTTATTGCCCATCTTACCAGAGTCCCATCTAATCGCTGTCGGGACGGGAACTTATTCTAATTACTGTTATTAAAGTTACAGAAAATTGGACTAGCTTAATAATTCTTTTGCCAGTGCTGCTGCCAGTGCTGCAATGTAGGCGACAGCGACTGTGCCAGCGTCACCGGATCAACTCCTAATTCCGTGCGGTCTCGGGCTGACCAAATGCCTGCCTGCGCATGCCACCACGCTGCGCTCACTGCGATCGCCTCGATTGCCGCTTCCCCCATTCTGCCCTGCGCCAGCAAGCCGCCCATTAGGCCAGTCAGCACATCCCCACTGCCGCCTCGTGCCAACGCTGGGGTACTGTCAGGGGTGAGCCAGACCTGACCTGCCGGATTGCCGATCGCCGTTCGTGCCCCCTTTAGTAAAACGATTGCCCCGCTTGCCTGGGCTGCTGCCTGAACTGCCGCGATCGAATCTCCGCTATGCGTCTCTGCAATTTCAGGAAAGAGCCGCTTAAATTCGCCCCAGTGCGGCGTGAGAACCGTGGGAACCAATCGCTCTTGTAATGTTGCCGTTGCGCCCAAACCGGAGAGGATATTTAATCCGTCTGCATCCAGCAACAAAGGAACTTCCTGATTTAGCAAATGGGAAACGATCGATCGCGCTTCGGGGGTGAGTCCGGGTCCGCAAGCGATCGTCTGGTATTGACTGAGATTGATTTCCTCAGGTAAATGAGCAATTGCGCCCGTCTCATCTTCTGGGCAACCGATGATTAGTGCGTCTGGAAGCTGTGCCACCAGAATGGGCTTCAGAGCTTCGGGAACAGCGATCGACAGCATTCCTACCCCGCTGGCTCTAGCAGCCAGTCCCGCTAATAAAGCCGCCCCCGAATAGCAACGTGACCCCGCAATCAGCAGTAGATGTCCCTGTTTGTATTTGTGGGTGACAGCAGGACGAGGCAGCGGCAGGGCAGCCAGGGCAGCCGCAGGCAGAATGCGCTGAAGGGCAGGAACGTCTCCCAGAATGGCGTAAATATCGGCAAGGGGCAGCCCAAAGTCGATTAGTTCAGCAGTTCCCGTATAGGCGAGAGCAGCATCCTGAAGAAATGCACGTTTCCAGAGTCCCAGGCAAAAGGTGTAATCGGCGCAAATCGCGGTTCCCAATGCGGCTCCGGTATCAGTGTGCAGTCCCGAAGGCAGATCAATACTGACGATCGCTCCCTTTCCTTGATTAATTTGCTGAATCGCGGCGGCAAGTTCTCCCTCGATCGATCGGGTTAAACCAAAGCCAAACAGTCCGTCCACGATTAGATCGCAGTCTTGCAGGTCAGCTACCTGAGCCGTTGTGGGAATGCCTAAACTTGCCGCATAACGGGCATGGCAGTCGGTCAGTTCTTTGAGTTTATCGATCGGCTGATAGCAAATCACGCGATAGCCCCGCAGATGCAGTTCCCGTGCTACGACCAGCGCATCGCCGCCGTTATGTCCGGGTCCGACCAGAATTCCGACTTGGGGAAAGCAATCGAGCGGATACAAATCAATCAAACGCTGCGTAATTCGTCCCGCCACCTTTTCCATCAGTGCTGCAACAGGCATTCCCGCCGCAAACATCCGCCCCTCGATCTGGCTCATCTGCGCTGCGGTGACGACAAACTGCTGGATTTGTACCGATCGCTGTTTAATCGATTTCGTCATGATGCCGCTAACCCTCTGTTTTTTCTGAATGCCTGAAACCAGAGCGTTAAGAGCAGTGTAACGTCATTAAGTTCTACGTCATTAAGTTCTACGTCATTAAGTTCTACATCGTTAAGTTCTACAGATGATCGGCGAATTCGTAGAGTCGTTTAACGATCGCCAAAATTTTCGTTCCGTAATCTGGGTCAGCCGACCAGCGACCGCTTAAATCTGCCACGGTGGGAGCAATGCCGCGTCGGACGAGGTGAAATCGGGGGTCGGCAGGAGATTGAACGAGCGGTTCTGCACAGGCATAAGCTTTGAGGTGCTGAATTTGTGCCCGGATGCCGAGCAGTGGCGTCGTAAATTTGGCTCCAATTTCGTCCACTGTCGCGCCGCCCAATCCGGCAAAGTTATGATGTTCTAGCTTTACGGAATCTGAGAACTGAAGATACTGGGTTTCCAGGCACATCTGGGCAAAGGCAATATCGTGGTTCACGCCTTCAATTTTGCCTTCGTCGATGTAGAGTTTGGGCACTTCGTAGAACTTCGTCAGGCTATCAGGGTTAGAGCTTTTGAGGAACATCATCATCTGCACTTCGGAAGCGGTTCCCCGTCCCATAATCCGATCGATCGCCGTGGGCAAAGTAGACAAAATCGATCGCAGATTGAGCGTCTGATTCTTACTGTCCCAGGTGAAAGCAAGATTAAAGTCCCGCAGGTCGATCGCTCGTGCATAAACCACATTGCCGTAGTTGATGCGGTGAATGGACGGACTGAGCGGCAGTTCAATTCCCATCTGATCAATCAGATCGATCGGGATATAGGCATTGCCATCCAGCAGCACTCCTTTTTCGGGATATTCTGCGCCATTCACCTGAAGCGAAATGAGTGAGTTTCCTGCCGTTTGTCCTGAATTGAGCGATCGGCTCCAGACTGCCAATCCTTCCGCGATGCCCAGCGCAACTTCCTGTCGCTGACCCTGAAGAATCTGGCGATCGTCTGCATGATTCAGACAGCCTGCTTCCAGATGCAGGGCAGGCACGATCGTATCCCGACAAAAGGTGAGCCGACCGAGCAGGGTTTGGGTGTCGGACTTGACTCCGCGACTCGAAAACTGGGGGACACGCCGCAGATAGGCTTGCAGGAGTTGAGACGCTTGCAGCCGCCGCTCATCGTTATAAGCAACATGATAGACAGCCGCTCCCCGTAGCGTATGGGTCGAGCTAGCAACCTGAAGCGACAGAGCCAGATCTCCCTGCTGACTACGCCGATTAATCCAGTCGATCGCCTGCGTTAAACTCATTTCATCGGGGACGGCAACAGCATCATAGTTTCGCGATCGTAAAAACTGCACCACCCGATCGCGCAGCAAAACCGTCTCCTGGACTGCCAAGACGCGATCAATTTCACCCGGAAACGTGCTGTGCTGGTCTTCGGGTTCGCCGTAGGCTGCTGCTACAAAGATTCGTGTCATTGTGGTTTTTGAGCTGTCGATCAAGCAGAAGTGTAGCGAATTCGGGCATCGATCGATACAACTTTTTCGATATCGCTTTTGGGGACGATTACCCCTGCGGGAAACTGCGAAGCAACCGACGAGATGCTGCCGAGATTCTAAAGTCTCATCGCTAGAAGCGATCGAAATTTGTGGATCTGAGAGACTATAGGTGGACTTAGAATCATTTTCGATTTGCCCAACTCAACCCGCCGACTATGGAAATCCCC
>NZ_JACJOR010000327.1:0-2630 GCF_014695615.1 Leptolyngbya sp. FACHB-711 | reverse complement strand
GATCCATCAGTTACAAGATTATGTTGAGCAAACACCAGATGTTCTTTTAAAGACGATCGAAAGATAGCATTTTTATAATCGGCAGTATAGTATTCGGAAAATGATTGCTTGCCGCCTGCTTTCAGGTAAAGCTGCGTATATTCCTGCATCTTATCTAAGGTAAAAATCCCAGTGCGGGCAGTTTGTAGCACCTGCTCGTTGGTATCGGTGGCATAGACGCGGCAGCGATGATAAATGCCCTCTTCCTGCAAGAGAATTGCCATTGAGTAAACTTCCTGCCCGGTTGAGCAGCCCGCGTGCCAGATGCGGATAAACGGATAGGTTTTCAGCAGTGGCACTACCTGTTCGCGAAAGGCAACATAAAAGCTGGGATCGCGAAACATACTCGTTGTGTTTACCGTTAGCCCCAGCAGCAATCGATCGAGACAGGTGCGATCGTGCAAAATCTTTGCTTGCAGTGCCGAAACCGTGGGCAACCCCTCACTGTGCAAAAAGTGACGAACTCGCCGCTTCAGAGACGATGGTGCATAGTTACGGAAATCATACCCGTAGTAGCGATAGATCGCTTCAAGCAGCAGTTGAACCTCAATATCCTCCAGGCTGGCAGGAGTCGTCATGAAGATGGTTGAAAACACGGCGAGAAATCGATGAGTGATAGTTGCGTAGTCTTTAGTCTGTCGATCGCTCTCCCAAAAGTCGACGTTCTCAAAGTATATTTTCACTCTACCGAAAGTCTGGCATTCCTCACAAACCTTACCCCTTACCGCTGCCCCTTCCTACTTCCTCCTTACCGCCTCACCATTTGCTCATCAACTCATCCACCCCTCAACCAACCCAGCCACACCCGCAACAGGGAAATTCACTACTCTGTATCCATAGGCTTCGTCATATTGTCCGCGGCTGCCGCTTCGATGCACTTTTCTCGATCGACCTGCATTGCTTTTGCCGCGAGCGCGATGATTGGCAAATTGCAAAACCCATTAAATTTACGGGTGGTGCGGATAGACAATAAATCCGATCGTGCGAATGGCGGTTAGCCCAAGCGCAAAGGCAAGGGCAATCTTTGTGCGAATTTTGCAGCAACGCAGCATGAAAACGCTAGATGCAAAAGTGAAAGCGCAAACGCAGCAGTTCATTTGCAAATGAAAAATCGGGAGCCTGAAACCCCCGATCAACTGTTGCTGCAATAATGCAGACGCAAAAAAGCAGATACAAAAAACAGACGCAGACGGATTAAGGTTGTGTTGCAGCCGTGTTTTGATTGCCCTGCTGAGACTGAGCAATTCTTTGATTGAGTGCCTCAAGCGACTTGGTGTACTGAAGGTCGTTTTCTGTACCAATTTCGTTATCTGCACCAAAGAGTTTGACGCGCTGCTCGTCGGTGAGTTCGATCTTGATATCGGGTTCAATGCCCGATTTGTTAATGTCGCGTCCGCTTGGCGTGAGATACTTAGCAACCGTCACCGCCAGTCCAGAACCATCGCCCAGACCGCGCACCGACTGCACCAGTCCCTTGCCAAACGTCTTGCTGCCCACAAGAACTGCTCGCTTATTGTCTTGCAGTGCGCCAGAAAGAATTTCGCTGGCACTGGCAGAACCGCCGTCTACGATGACTACGAGCGGCTTATCGGTAAGGGCTGTGCCGTTTGCCCGCTCTTGCTCTGAAATGCCCTGGCGATCGACCGTCGAAACGATGATGCCGTCGTTCATCCACATCCGGGAAATATCAATGCTGGAGTAGAGCAATCCGCCGGGGTTAATCCGCAGATCGAGCACATAGCCGTCTACTTTCTTTGACTCCAGGTCTTCGATCGCCGATCGCATTTCATCTGCGGCGTTTGCGCTGAACTGGTTCAGGCGGATATAGCCAATTTGCTTGCCGTCTTCCTGCCGCACCTCAGCCCGCACCGGATGGATTTCGATGCGATCGCGCTTCAGCGTATATTCTTTTTCCTCGCCACCCCGACGAATTGTAAGCCGAACTTCAGTTCCCACAGGTCCACGAATCAGGGTGACCGCCTGATTGGTGTCCATTCCCTCAGTGCTTTTCTCGTCGATTTTGACGATCACATCTCGCGCCATAATTCCGGCTTCAAAGGCAGGCGAATTTTCGATCGGTGAGACAACAATTAGTTCTTTGGTTTCTTCGTCCTGCGAAAGCTGAATCCCAACCCCGGTAAGCTCACCAGAGGTATCGATCTGCATATTGCGGAACTCTTGCGGGTCCATAAAGCGGGTGTAGGGATCATCCAGCTTTTCCAGCATTTCGCGGATCGCGGTATATGCCTCTTCACGGCTGCTGTAAGCCCGACCCAGGTACTCTTTCCGCACTGCCCGCCAGTCTACCTGGTTAAACGTTCCGTCTACATAATTGCGATCGATCAGCTGCCAAACTTCATCGACCAGCTCTTTGGGGCTTTCCTGAAAAAAGGCTTGTCCCTGAGACAGATGCAGTCCTGCACCCGTCACCGTTACCGCCGTCACTGCTGCTGCTGTTGCGCCGAGGAGGAGACCACGCTTTGTAATTGCCATAATCTGGGTTGAACCGAAGGGAATAGACTGTAGGGCAGGTACGCCCAATCTAGCACAGGGTCACGGGAGCAGGCGTAAAAATTTTGTGATCCACTGTT
>NZ_JACJOR010000326.1:0-8700 GCF_014695615.1 Leptolyngbya sp. FACHB-711 | reverse complement strand
CCGCGCTCCACCAGGAGCAGGGCATTCCGGTGATCTCCGTGGGCGACTACAACGAGCGTGAGGAGATCTTCTGCCGCTTCACCGCCGGCGGCGTCTTCTCCGCCGCGGCCGGCGGCAGCAACGCCGGTTCCTGCCTGCCGCCGAGCGGCATGCAGGTCGACTGGATCTTCGGCTCCACCGGCGTCCAGTTCGACGGCTACGCCGTCGTCGGGGTCGGCCAGGCCTCCGACCACAACATGGTGACGTCGGGAGCCACGCTCCTCCCCGGCGAGTGACCGGGTCGGCCGGCCCGCGCCCCGTCGATATACTCCGCGCTGTGAGACCCCTGACCGCGTTGCGCCTTCGTGGCGCGCCGGAGGTCCGGGGCATCGACGTCGACGGCGTCCACCTGGCGGGTCGCCGCGAGCGGCTCGTCGACGTGTCCTTCGGTGACAGGCGGATCTGGTCGTTCTGGCTCCAGCGCGACGGCGAGGAGGAGGACGGCGGCCGCGTGGTGCGCTGGCCCAAGCCCCTGCGTCCCTTCCTCGACGGAGTCGCCGACCTCACCCTGACCGACGCGGCGTCCGGCGAGGAGATCTTCTCCGGTGACGTCCGGTTCGGGAGCGGCACCGACGCGATCGAGGTGGTCAACCCGGCTGGGCGACCGCTGGCGATCGACAAGTCGCTCAAGCTCGTCGAGACCTTCGACACCCGCGACGCGGCCCAGGTGGAGCCCCTGCTCGACGCGATCGAGGAGGTGCTGGGCGCGCTCCGGGAGGCCGGGGTCCAGCCGTTCCTCGCCTACGGCACCGCGCTGGGCGCGGTCCGCGACGGCGGGCTGATCGGTCACGACAGCGACGCGGACCTCGGCTACGTCAGCGACCGCGACCACCCGGTCGACGTGATCCGGGAGTCGTTCCGGCTGCAGCGCCGGCTGACCGACATGGGCTACCGGGTCACCCGCTACTCCGCGATCGCCTTCAAGGTGCACGTCCTGGAGAGCGACGGCCTCGACCGCGGCCTGGACATCAATCACACCAGTACGGAACACGCGCCTTGGTATATTGTTCCTGCCGATCGCAAATGGTATGCGCGCCTGGTCGTTGCGGCTGTGATTCAGCAAACGATGGAGCAGCTCAACTTAGCCTACCCCGAAATCACCCAGGCACAAAGACAGGCACTCGTCCAGGCGCGGCAAATGCTCGAAGCGGAACATTAATCCCCATCAGCAATGCCCATTAGCAAGGTCGATCGGCGAGGTCGATCGGCTATCCCTCAGCTAGCAGTTCTGAGGCGATTGTGCAAAGCTGCTCATGGCAGGTTCCGTTGCTGGCAATCAAACAGCCCCACTGACTCACATCGCCCTGGTTGTAGCGTAGGGACGAGCCGTCTGCATGGGTAAATTTGCCGCCCGCCTCGGTCAGGATGAGTTCAGGAGCCGCCATGTCCCAGTCTTTTGGGGCCGACTTGCCCGACAGCGAAATATATACATCCGCCCGCTGATCGACGATCGCTGCAATCTTGCCGCCGACACTGCCCACCGCAAGCTGATTTTGACAGGGTATCTGCTTCAGCATGGCGTTAAACCGATCGTCTCGATGGGTGCGGCTAACGACCACCGTTAAGTCGGCGATCTGCTCACGGTCCGACACGCGCATCGGCTTTGCTGCCCCGTCTGGCGTTTCTACAAATGTGCCGCCGCCAAGGGTTGCGTAATAAAGCTTATCCAGCTCCGGGCAAGCCACGATTGCCAGCATCGGACGACCCTGATAAGCCAGTGCCAAATGAAAGGCAAATTCTCCAGTTTTGTCGATAAAATCACGGGTTCCGTCTAGCGGGTCGAGAATCCACACCCAATCGTGGGGCAACGGTTCCGGGGCAGCCTTCGCCTTGTAGGTTTCCTCGCTGAGATAGCCAAAATCCTCTGTGCCAAATGCCGCTTCCAGCTTGCTCAGCACATAGTGATTGACTGCCAGGTCTGCTGCTGTCACCGGACCATCTTTTTTGTCTTGAACATTCAGCTCCCGGACGCTGCCGTCCTGCATTGGTTCGCCCCGGTAATAAGCCCGCAGAATTTTGGCTGCCCCCCATCCGATCGATCGGGCAATAGGCAGCATTGAATCTAGCGTCTGCGGGGTCACGGATGGAATTGCCACGTTTGCTCCTCTGGTCTACCAGGTGAAACGACTGCTCAAACACCTTCTGAGATTAGGCTAAGATTAGGCGGTTCGTTTATTACTCCGCTCATTATAAAGGCATCGCTACAGCTTCCCCGGCCTGAATCGCCCATCCTTCTGCCTCATCCAGGAACATCAAAACTTATAAAGGTTTGGGTCTCATCCACGATCGCGTCCCAAAGGCAGTACAGGCACGACTGGCAACCTGAGCCGCCTGCGTTAATGCTTCTGTAAACTCTGACTGCAAGCAGAAATGGCAAAACGCGCCATGAAACACATCCCCTGCCCCCAGCGTATCGACCGTTTGCACCCTGGGAACTGCAACCTCGCCAGACTGTCCCAAACTGCGATAAGCGATCGGCTGCTCTCCCTGGGTGACTGCACTGTGAGGAACCCCCAACCATTCCAGGTAATCCAGCACATCCGGAATGGTTTCCTTTCCGGGTGGACGAAAATTCGCCGAGCAAATCACAAAGTCTGCCTCAGGCAACACCCGCTCGAATCCGGGTTTCCAACTTCCACCATCCACCACGATCGGGATATTTTGTGCCTTTGCTTGTCGGGCGATCGTCTCACTGACCCTCATTTGATGCCCATCGATTAGCACCACATCCACCCCGCTCAAAACTTCTGGCGGAATCGCAACCGGGTCTGCCTGAGACTGCACCGCATTGAGCGAAATCACTGCCCGTTCCCCAGTCGATTGCGTGACCAAAATCGAAGAAGTCGGCGGCGGATCGGTGCGATGGGGCTGCAAATCGACGATCGTCACCCCCCAAGGCTGTACATCTGCCAGAATCAGTTCCCGAATCGGATGCAGCCCCAGCACCCCCAACACCTGAGCCTCGTTCCCCAAATCACTAAATGTCATTGCCGCATTGGTTGCCGGCCCCCCTGCTGCTGCCACATAATCCAGCGCGACCTGCTTTTGATTGCGATCGGGCACATCCTCCACCAAATAAATCAAATCCAGCGTCACCAGCCCAACAAATAATCCCCGTGCCATGTTTCCTGCCTGCAACTATGCGGATGGTTAACTCCTGGTTTTCCCAGTTCGTATCACAGGTTCGTATCACCCCCAATCGTGTAAAAAGTTTAGGAATTGCCAGGAAATAAGACTCTTAAATCAGCTAGATTTCGGGCAATTTTATGAGGCGATAGCTGCTCATAAAACAGCGTCTCGTAGAAAAAACAGGAAATTCCAGCAAATTGTTCCTGGCGGGTTGTTTGCACCTGCTCTTGAATTTGGCTCATGCGAACAGAACTGGTACGAAGTCCGGTCAGAATGCCAATTGCAGTTGGAATATGAGAGCGGATATCGATCACTTCAGCTTTATCAATTTCACCCAAAAAAGCAGATAAATTACTGCGGTAAACCTGTAAAACAAGTTCTTCAACCCATCCTTCCTGCTGCCACGATCGCCAATCCACGCAATAATTGCGGCGAGAAAAGCCTAACGGGTTGGGCGAGAGAGACATCAGACAGCTTCGTTTAGTTTTTACTTCCCTAAAAATGCGCTGAAACAGCAGCGTAACCTTATCGGTTAACCATTGCTGTCGCCTTGAATCGTTTGGGACGATCGGCATCGATTGATTCTGATTTTCCTGACGGTAAAGAGCTTGAGAAAACGCATCATAGCCCAACTCGATCGGCAAGCCAAAATTGTCATCAAGCTGCACCCCATCTACGTCATAGCGAGCCGCCACATCCGTAATCAAATCAATAATGAATTGCTGCACCTCAGGATGACACGGATTTAGCCAAACTTTGCTATTGCGGATAGAATTGTTTTGCTGATCGCTAGTAATGAAATTGGGATAACGCGCTGCGATCGGAGAACCTGGCAAAGCCATCAATCCATACTCAAACCAGGGAATGACCCGTAGCCCCAAAATTCTTGCTTCTGCAACCAGTTCTGCTAACATATCCCGATTCGCAAAATTCGGATCAGGAGTCACCGCAGAGCCAAAAAAATCCTGCGCGACTGAACTTGGATAAAGGGTGAATCCTTTGTTCCAAACAACTGGATAAACGGTATTAAAGCCTAGCTCTTTCAACCATTGCAAACCCTGTACAAGATTGCTGCGGGAATAAAGAACTTTGCTATCCACATTCGTTAGCCAAACGGCTCGTAGCTCCTGAATGGCAACCCGAACGTGCGACAGAAGAAAATATCCTAATTTCCCAACTGTGCCCAGCGATCGAGTCAATTCCACAAAGCAATGATCGCCCACTCGAAATGCATATCGGATCTCAAAAAATTGATCGATCGTAACCATAAATTTATTCGGCAGCGACAGACGATTCGCCGACAGAGGTGCTTTCTTAAACACAGTATTTTGAACAATTCGTAAAACTGGCATAGCTGTCTCTGCTCTCAAAATCAGTCTTCTAATCCATCAACCAGCCCACCCTAACCCGCGTCAGTAACGAACAATCCTCAAAGCTCCCCCTCTCATAAAACAAACAGTCCCTCTCCACGCTTCCCCTCTGTCCCCTTTTCGGTCAAAATCCTAATTGCGCCAGAAAAGCTTTGAGAAGATGACCCATGCTGAACTTAACCGGAAAAAACGCCCTCGTTACGGGTATTGCCAACAATAAATCGATCGCCTGGGGGATTGCTCAGCAGCTTCATGCCGCCGGAGCGAATCTGGGCGTGACTTATCTACCAGACGAGAAGGGACGCTTTGAAAAGAAAGTGTCAGAGTTAGTGGAACCCTTGCAGCCCAGCCTGTTTCTGCCCTGCGATGTGCAAAATGAGGTGCAGCTCCAGGAAACCTTCGACACCATCAAGGACAAGTGGGGCAAGCTGGATATTTTGATTCACTGTCTTGCCTTTGCCAGCAAAGATGCTTTGAGTGGGGACTTTAGCAGCGTCTCCCGGCAAGATTATGCGCAGGCGATCGAGGTGAGTGCCTATTCGCTGGTGAGCATGAGCCGTGCCGCAAAGCCTCTCATGGCCGAAGGCGGCAGCATCGTAACGCTCACCTATCTAGGCGGTGTGCGCGTAATTCCCAACTACAATACGATGGGCATTGCCAAAGCCGCGCTTGAGATGAACGTGCGGTATCTTGCCTTTGAAATGGGCTCGCAAAACGTGCGGGTCAACGGTATCTCGGCAGGTCCAATTCGGACGCTGGCTTCTTCAGCCGTAGGCGGCATTCTGGATATGATCCATCATGTTGAGGAAGTGGCTCCCCTACGGCGCACTGTGACTCAGGCAGAAGTCGGCAACACAGCGGCTTTTCTGTGCAGCGATCTGGCAACCGGCATTACTGGGCAAATTCTTTATGTGGATGCGGGTTATGAAATTATGGGAATGTAGGGGAATGAGGAGATGAGGAAATGGGGAGATGGCATTAATCTCGCAGCTCATCTCATGAAAAAATAAAAAGCCCCACAATTCGATTGCAGGGCAAGGACAGTTAAACGCTAAATCCAGTGTGCTTCTGGCGATCGACCGTTTCCTCTACCTTTGTGCCGATTTCTTCAGTGTCCTCTCTATAGCCGGATCTGACGAAATGCAGGGATCACGATGAGGAGACGTTTTGAGGGTTTGTAATGAGTGATAAGCGGCCAAACCGTTTCTGTGCCAGGTTAAGGTTTCTCAACAATTCCACTCAGAATTCGATTCCACTCAGAATTCAATAAGTTAGCACAATGCCAGAACTTCCCCCGCTCACCAACGCCACTCTTTGGGCAATTTTGCATGACGAGTTAGATGATTCGACGGTCAATCAGCTTGTGTGGCAAGCGTTGGGCTATTGCTACGACGAGACATGCCACCAGTGGAGTCATGCGGCTGTCCCGCAAGACTGGGGTTCTGCCTATCCTGAGCCACCAGACTTTATTGCCAGCCGTCCGGCAACGGTCAAGCTGACGCGATCGATTCCGTCCGAAAACAAGCAGTTGCTCAAAGAGGAACTCGGCTTTCCGGGCTATCAAGTGAATGAGCTGGTTCCCCGTAAGACCCGTCGGGCAACGATTGTGAACTGGTTGCTGAGCTATCGCAGGCTGAGGGCTTCCTCTGCCCACTTCTGACCCTTCTGATCTTCCTGGCCCCTTGATTTTCCTGACCCTTAGATCTTCCTGACCCCTTTTTCCTATGACTCGCGAAATTATTCGTACAAATCAGGCTCCTGCTCCGGTTGGTCCCTACAATCAGGCAGTCGTTGCCGCTGGGCAGCTCGTGTTCGCCGCTGGGCAGATTGCGCTTGATCCTGCGACAGGAACGATCGTCGGTGAAGGAGATGTCGCACGCCAAACTGAGCAGGTTTTTGCCAATCTCAAAGGCGTTCTTGAAGCGGCTGGAGCCACGCTGCAAGATATTGTGAAAACCACTGTTTTTCTAGCAGATATGAATGATTTCGCAGCCATGAATGCTGTCTACGCCCAGTATTTTGATGAGGCACTCGCCCCTGCCCGCGCCTGTGTTGAAGTTTCGCGGCTGCCTAAAGATGTGCGAGTTGAGATTGAATGTATTGCCGTAAAGCCTTAAAGCCGTAAACCGGTCGGCAAGGGGACGGTTTAACGAGCCGACTGCAAAAGCTGCTTAACGGTTTTCATCATTTCTATAGGGTGAAATGGTTTTGTAATGTAGGCATCCGCTCCCTGTTTCATGCCCCAATAGCGATCGAATTCCTGATCCTTGGTAGAGCAGATCAAGACGGGGATATTTTGCATCTCCGGCTCTTTTTTGATCCAGCGGCACAGCTCATAGCCATTCATCTTGGGCATGACAATATCGGTGATGACGAGATCGGGCAGGGCACTCTGCATTTTTTCTTGAGCCTCAAAGCCGTTTGTTGCCTCAATCACTCGAAGTCCGCTATTTTGCAGCAGTTCTGACAGCATTTTTCGTACTATCTGGCTGTCGTCCACGATTAACACCGTACTCATAGCTTCCTTCTCTAGATTCCCCGATAGGTCCTGCAACAGTAGATAGGCTGTCGTACCTACGCACTGACTACAATTCCTTGTCTGGTTTTGCGTTAAACGAGTCTACCCGCTTAGGAATTCATCAGAATTCAGTTGAAGCCTTGACCTCAAGCGATCGAGGTGGCTCTTTTACAGAGTATGCCCAGAAATGCTGCACTTTTCGCTTGGGCAACCTCTCTCTTTCGTAATTTTTTCAGCTTTATCTAGAGAGATCTAGCTGCAAAGGCAACCTGCCAGTCTCAGCAGACCTGCCAGAAGATTTGTTTGAAATACCCCCAGGGGAATTCGAATCCCCGTCGCCTCCGTGAAAGGGAGGTGTCCTAGGCCTCTAGACGATGGGGGCACAAGAATCAGCAAAGCGCAGTGATACTGGGCTAATAAACTGTGCCAATGAATACCAAGCAGAATCAAGCAAAAGCTGAATTCGTCCGCTCTGTATCTGTTTCACTATTGTAAATGAAAACGGGTACGAGTAGCGATCGAAGTCAGTAGAAAAATTTAGGCTCCCCGATAGAGACTTAAACCATCTAAAACAGTTTGTTCCAGGAACAGACTTGGCAGAGTTTGGAAGCTTGCTTGTTGATAGTGCGTTAGCATCAAGCTGATCAACATCGAAACTACCGCTTGGGCTTGAGGCGAGTGGTAGACATCAACCAGTTGAACGTTAACTTTTATCCATACCTTTTTCCCACTATAGGAAGTTCAGTGCAATATGTTATTGAAACCAAGTCATCCTAGGTTGAGGACTTCGTGAATGAAGGCACTCTTACTCTACCCTTGCTTTCCCCAATCTTTCTGGTCTTATGACCGATTTATGGAATTGGCTGGACTCAAAGCAGTCATTCCGCCATTAGGAATTATTACAGTCGCAGCACTCCTGCCAGAGGATTGGGAAATTAGGTTTTATGACCGCAATGTCAAACCTGAAACCGATGACGATTGGGAGTGGTGTGAGATCGTTATTCTCTCTGCCATGCTGGTTCAGAAGCCTGACTTCCACGCCTTGATTCAGAAAGCTGTGCGGTTGGGCAAGAAGGTGGCCGTGGGTGGTCCCTATCCAACGTCAGTCCCTCAAGATGCCCTCGCTTCTGGAGCGCATTACCTGATATTGGATGAGGGGGAGATAACTGTTCCACAATTTTTGGAAGCCCTTGCTCAAGGCAGAGACCAAGGAATTTTTCGCACCACTGAGAAGCCTGACGTCACCACTAGCCCAACTCCCCGCTTCGATCTGCTCCAGCAGGATGCCTACTTGATGATGGCGATTCAGTTTTCTCGTGGCTGCCCCTTCAACTGTGAATTCTGTGACATTATCACTTTATACGGTCGCAAACCCCGCACGAAAGAGCCGGGTCAGACCCTTGCAGAGCTCCAAACTCTATACGACCTGGGCTGGCGGGGGTCTGTTTTTATTGTTGATGACAACTTTATTGGTAATCAGCGTAATGTTAAATGCTTGCTGAGGGAATTGATTCCTTGGATGCAGGAGCGCAATTATCCCTTCACCTTCCTTACTGAAGCCTCTGTGAATTTGGCAGAGGATGCTGAACTGTTAGATTTGATGGCTAAAGCGGGGTTCTACGGCGTCTTTTTAGGCATTGAAAC
>NZ_JACJOR010000325.1:0-20731 GCF_014695615.1 Leptolyngbya sp. FACHB-711 | reverse complement strand
GCCTGAGTGCGTTTGGCATGACGATCGCTTTACTCCACATCGTATTTGCCATCGTATTCGCTGCTTTCCTGGGTTCTCCACCGGCAGAAGCGGCAGGAATTGATGCCTATGTGCTGCGCTATCTGGATGCCAAAGAACCGATCGCCCTCCCTAATAATGCTGAGGGAAATCGCCGCGAGTTTTCGGCAGAGCAGTTGTCAGCGGGCAAGCGTTTTTTTGAGGAGAACTGCAAAAACTGTCATGTGGGCGGTGCAACTTTGCCTGACCCGACCGTGCCGCTGACGCTGGAGGCGCTGAAGGGAGCAATGCCACCACGGGACAACATTGAGAGTCTGGTTGCTTTTCTGCGGCAGCCGATGACTTATGACGGCAGTGAGGAAAGCCTGTATTGTCGCGAGGTTCCAGAGTCGTGGCTTTCGACCAAGCAGACCGAGGATTTAGCAGCATTTTTGCTTCGAGCGGCTCAAAAAGCTCCAGGCTGGGGCAATTTATCGTTATGAACGGTGATCTTTCAAGATAAAATTTGAGTGATAAGACTGAGTTCAACTTAAACCTCCAGAGGTTACTCATGAAACTGTTTTCCTTTGTTTCGCGGAGTTTAAGTCTCACCCTTTGTTCGATCGCGTTGGTTGTTTGCACGTTTCTGCTGGCTGTCTCGCCTGCTTCTGCTGAAACCTACACGGTCAAAATGGGTGCTGACAATGGAATGCTGGCATTTCAGCCTTCTACCCTGACCATCAAAGCGGGTGACACCGTGAAATGGCAGAATAACAAGTTGCCTCCGCATAACGTGGTGTTTGAAGATAAGGCACAGGCGGCTAAGTCGCACGACCAGCTCATGTTCTCTCCGGGCGAATCCTATGAAGTCACCTTTGACGAGCCCGGAACCTACAAATACTATTGCGCTCCTCACCGGGGTGCAGGTATGGCTGGCACGGTCGTGGTTGAGTAAATAGCTGCCAGATTGAGTGATGCCCCTTGTTTGGGCTGCTTTATCTGCATTTTCTGCTTGATACTCTCCGATCGGCTTATCGTTTGGTTCTTTGCTCTCTGAGTTTAGAAATCTAGACACCTGCGAAGACAAGGAATTTGGCTGCTACTGTCGGGGCATCTGTCTCACATCAGCTAGGTTCCTTGTCTTGTATTATTTGGCTTTATTTTGATCTCTGTCGCCCGTTAAAGCTCATTATTGAAGCTTATTTATTTGAGAAATTTAAAGCTCATGCTTAGGATTCGCGGTAAGGAGAAGCCAGGAATTTCCTTTGGTGAAACCTATCGTGAGTCAGACGCAGGGGAGCGATCGATCGCGGTATGCTCTGCTTGCACAAAATATATCCTTACTAAGAGCAACTGCTGTGGTTCCCCTTCGTGATGAAAATCCGGTTCGCGTTACCCCATACGTGACCTATGGGCTGATTGCCCTCAATATTTTGATCTTTCTATACGAAATTAGTTTACCTGGACCTGTGTTGGAGGGCTTTTTCCGCACTTGGGCAGTGGTTCCGGTTCAGTTTTCGGCAGCGTTGCAGGGCAACCCCCAGATTTCGCTGCTGCAAGAGATTACGACCCTGTTTAGCTCCCAGTTTTTGCACGCGGGACTGCTGCATGTCGGCGGTAATATGCTTTACCTCTGGGTGTTTGGCAACAACGTCGAAGACCAGATGGGGCATACGCGGTTCCTGATCTTTTACTTGCTGTGTGGGGCACTGGCCGCTTTAGCGCAGTGGTATTTCTCAGCCGGATCGGATGTGCCGTCGCTGGGGGCAAGTGGGGCGATCGCCGGAGTCATGGGCGCCTATATTTTGCGGTTCCCGCAGGTGCGAATTCTGACGCTGGTGCCGATTTTCCTGTTTATTACCACCTTCCGCATTCCGGCAATTCTGTTCCTGGGTTTTTGGTTTGTGCAGCAGGCTCTTTATGGCGTAGCAAGTCTGGACGCTCCATCAATGGTCGGCATGCAAGGGGGCGGCGTGGCGTACTGGGCACACGCGGGCGGTTTTGTGTTTGGCGCAGTTTTGGGTCCGGTTTTTGGACTGTTTTCTAGACCTGCGGCTCCTGGAGTCAATACGCCGAATGTTTAGGGTTGAAGAGTAACAAAGCTTCTACATTGCTTCCTAAATCCCCAGATCCTGGGGGACTTTGAAACCAGTTCTGTAGGGTGGCAATTGAACTCAGAAACCTGTTGAACTCAGAGCTTCGATCGTCCCTTCTGTTTCATGGACAAGCGATCGAAGCTGTTCTAATGTTTTGGAATCAGCCTCGTGCCACAGCCCGCGTTGGTTAGCTTCGAGTAACCGTTCTGCCATATCGCGCAGTGCCCAGGGATTTTTTTGCTGAATAAAGGCCTGCACGGTCGGGTCAAATAAGTATGCCTCGGCAATGCCCTGATACATATAGTCCTGGACGCAATGCGCTGTTGCATCGTAGGCAAACAAATAATCGACCGTGGCTGCCATTTCAAACGCGCCCTTATAGCCGTGCCGCATCACGCCCGCGATCCATTTGGGATTGACGACCCGCGATCGATAGACTCTGGCAATTTCAGCTTCCAGACGACGCACTTTCGGATTTTCGGGCAGGGCATGATCGCCAAAATAAACGGTCGGATTGCTGCCTGATAGGGTTCGCACTGCTGCTGTCAGGCCCCCCTGAAACTGATAATAGTCATCGGAATCGAGCAGATCGTGTTCGCGGTTGTCTTGGTTGTGCAGCACGATTTGCATCTGACGGAGTCGCTGCTCAAACGCTTCGGGCGCAAAGCTTTCAGTTTTTCCGGTGTAGGCGTAGCTGCTCCAGTTCAGGTAAGCCTGCGCCAGGTCGCGATCGTCTGTCCAGTTTTGGGCATCGATTAAGCCTTGCAGTCCGGCTCCATAGGCTCCCGGTTTTGAGCCAAAGATGCGGTAGTGAGCGCGATCGATCGCCTGTTCCATCGAAAGTCCGGTTTGCAACCCGTTTTGAGCGTCCTGCTGAACCTGGGCAGCAAGCGGATTTTGCTCTGGGGATTCCTCCAGGGCTGCGACAGCAACGATCGCCTGCTGAAACAGATCAATTAGATTCGGGAAGGCATCGCGGAAAAAGCCAGAGATCCGCAGCGTTACATCCACTCTGGGACGACCTAGCACCGACAGCGGCAAAATCTCGAAATCGACCACGCGACCTGAAGCTCCTTCCCAGACCGGCTGTACGCCTAGCAACGCCAATGCTTCGGCAAAGTCATCGCCCCCGGTTCGCATTGTGGACGTGCCCCAGATCGAGAGAGCCAGCGTGCGCGGATATTCGCCCTGTTCCTGGGTGTATTGCTCGATTAGCGTTTCTGCTGCTTTGCGTCCCACATCCCAAGCCGTCATGGTGGGAATGGCGCGAATATCGACCGAGTAGAAATTTCGTCCGGTGGGCAACACTTCAGGACGCCCGCGTGTCGGTGCGCCCGATGCTCCGCTCGGCACATAGCCGCCCGATAGCCCATGGAGCAGATGCGTGATTTCGCGATCGGTTTGTTTCAGGGCAGGCAGCAGGGTTTTGGTAATCCAGTGCAGTTCTGTTTGCGTGGCGGGCAGATTGGCGGAAATGGGGACGGATTGTAATAGGGATTCGATCAACGCTGCTGCCGCTGTTTCCAGAGCTTCGATCGCATCGCCGATCGTGCGCCACTCGCAAGAATTTTGGCGTTGCTGAATCGGGGAATGAATCGTTGAGTTAGACCGCGTTGAGCAGCCCCCTGAAGGGCTTAATACTGGTGGACTTTGATGATTAAGAGATTCTATTAAAATTGCTGGATCTGCCGTGAGCGGATCAAAGGGTAGCTCCCAATCCTGAGCAATGGCACGAGTCAGTCCAATTCGATCGCGTCCGGGATGGCGGGCGATCGACACAATCAAATCCCGCAGCTGTCGCCCTTGAGGACAACTGCCGAAAATATGCAGCCCGTCGCGAATTTGCGCTTCTTTAAGTTCGCAGAGGTAGCCGTCGATTCGGGTGAGGAGTCCGGTGAAACGATCGTCAGCAGAGGGGGTTTGAGTGCCCGATCGCAGTGCGAGATCCCGGTCTAAATTTGTCTGGTCGATCAGCGTGAGAATTCGATCGCGGATCAGCGATAAACGGGACGGATCGAGGCTTTGCGCTTCGTAATATTCATCCATCAGCGTTTCAAGCTGTTGAAGCCCACCATAAAGTTCAGCGCGGGTCAGGGGTGGGGTGAGGTGATCGAGAATGACGGCTTGCGATCGGCGTTTTGCTTGAGCACCTTCGCCCGGATCATTCACGATAAACGGATACAGGTGGGGCATCGCGCCAAACACTGCTTCAGGATAGCAGGAGGCAGAAAGAGCCGTTCCCTTGCCCGGAAGCCATTCGAGATTGCCGTGCTTACCTACATGAACGATCGCCTGTGCGCCAAACTGCTGACGCAGCCACTCATAAAAGGCGAGATAGGCGTGGGGCGGCTCTAGGTCGGGGGCGTGATAGTTGAGCGATGGCTCCAGATCATAGCCTCTGGCGGGCTGCACTCCGACAAAGACGTTCCCCAACTGCACTCCAGCGATCGGAAAGGCGGTTTCGGGGGAATTCGGGGAATCTGTTAGACCCCGTTGAGACAGTTCCGCCGTAGGACAATTCCAGCGATCGGTGATGCCTTGCTGTACAGGATGCGGCAGCGATTGAAAAAAGCGATTGTATTGGGGCAGGGTTAGGGATTGGCGCACTGGACGCAGGAGTTGTCCCTCTGGGTCGTTCGTTACCGTTTGGGTCAACAGCGCGATCAGCTCGTCCCCAGATTGGGGTAGATTTTCAACCCAGTAGCCCTGCTGCTGGAGAGCTTTGAGGATTTCAACGCAGCTTTGAGGCGTGTCCAGCCCAACGCCATTGGCCAGTCTGCCATCGCGGGTGGGATAGTTTGCCAGGATTAACGCGATACGGCGATCGATTACAGGGGTTTGGCGTAAACGCACCCAATTCATTGCCAGGTCTGCCACAAACTGAATGCGATCGGCTAGCGGCTGATAGCCCACCACATCGGTTTCCAGGATGGGATGGCGTGCCTCAACCGCTTTAAATGACACGGCACGAGTAATAATCCGCCCATCGACTTCAGGCAGAGCCACATTCATCGCCATATCGCGAGGAGAGAGTCCGCGAGTTTGCTCGATCCACTGGGCCTGTGTGCCGCTGCTGAGAATTACCTGCAACACCGGGACATCAAGACACTGCCATAGCTCAACCTTAGGCGTTTCGGCTTCCAGACGGGCAAGGGAAAAGCTTGTTGCATTCAGCAAAACCTGAATCGGGCATTGGTCCTGAAACCAGTTCAGTAGCTCTGCCTGCACCTCGCCATCCCGCAGCGAAGAAACAAACAGGGGCACAGGTTCTAAACCTCGATCGCTTAACGCCTGACAAAGCGCATCGATCGGGGCAATGTTGCCTGCGAGATAATGGGCACGATAAAAGAGAATTCCGGCTTTTGGGGCATCCAGGGCAAGGGGCTGAGGCAGCGGAAAAGGATAGCGTCCGACTCGCGGAATCGATCGCGGCAGGTCGGGCTGATAATCGGTCTGGCAAGCAGTATCCGCCAGAAATTTGAGCGCGTTGACCATATTTTCTACGCCGCCTTCGGTGAAGTATCGCCAGAGTCGATCGACCGCCACCAGCGAAGCCGTTGAATGGCTGCACAGCTCTGGGTCGGGTTTATCATCCCCAGGCAGCACAAACAGCATGGCTCCTGTTTCCTGTACTGTTTGCTTGACCACCTCCAGCCCATAAGACCAGTACGATCGTCCCCCCAGCAAGCGCAGCACAATCGCCTTTGCCTGAGATAAGACCTGTTCTGCATAGGTGTCGATCGTCAAATGCTGCTGAAGCTGAAGCAGATTCACTGCCCGAATTGCCGGAAACCCTTCGGAAAGCTGAGAAGTTGCCGCAGCAAGCACCTGAATATCGGTATCAGCCGCGGTCAGGTACACGATCGGTGCAGGCGACTGCTCGATAAAAATGACTCCTTCTGTCTCTGGAGTCCAGCCTCCTGGCTGAGTTGCCAAACGGTGCATACAAAGCCCTTCAACTTTTTTGTGAACAAACTTTTCTAATCTGCTTTTCTGAATTGCCCGATTGCTCGATCTATTCCTCAGTCTATTCCTCGCCTACGTGCTGCTCGTAGCGGGATATGAAGTGGCATTACTATTTCTAAAAAGTCCCTATTCTTTTAGTTTGCAGATGGGTATGGTTTTCAAGACGTTTTCAGGACCAATACTGTGACTTTTGATGCAGCAACCGGGTAAGTCGCTGTAAGCCAATCCACCGAAATTAAAATTTCATCGGTAGAAAATATAAAAAAGAGAACCAACATCTGCTGTCTTCATCTCAGCTTCACAAAACTCTAGGGATCATTCAGTATTTCTACAGAACTAAAAAGCTTTTGCAAAGAAGCGAATTTCCCTCGATGCTTGATATGCCGCGATTTTATACTTCAGGAATAAAATGGTAGTCGTTTTGTCCTAGACACTTCTCCTAGCCACTTCCCTCGTCACTCACCTAGACATTGTACGGGCTTCTAAGCATGACTGACTCCGTGATTCAGCAAGCAGGGCACTCTATTTCCCTTCCTATAGGGCTGCAAGTTCAGGCTCCTCACCCCTCTGCCTCTTCAGTCATTAAGCGCATGATCGATATTGTGGGGGCGATCGTCGGGCTACTCCTGCTCGCCTTGATGTTTATTCCGATCGCCGTGGTCATCAAGCTAGACAGCCCTGGACCAATTTTCTTTCGGCAGGAGCGATTTGGCTTACGGGGCAAGACGTTTACGCTGCTCAAGTTTCGATCGATGGTGCAAAACGCCGATCAACTCAAAGCCCTGGTTCAAAACGAAGCAAAGGGGCTTATCTTTAAGAACGAGCAAGACCCTCGGATTACTCGTGTTGGGCAATTTCTGCGAAAGACCAGCCTGGATGAGTTTCCCCAGTTCTGGAATGTACTGATGGGCGATATGAGCCTGGTTGGAACCCGTCCGCCGACCCGCGATGAAGTCAGCCGCTATGCTGATCGGCACTGGCTGAGGCTCAACGTTAAACCAGGGCTAACCGGAGAGTGGCAGGTCAGCGGACGTTCTGCCATTAAGGACTTTGAACAGATTGTTGAGCTGGATCTGCGCTATCAGCAACGCTGGCATCCGCTCTATGACTTGCAGTTAATTTTCCAGACGATCGCCGTCATTCTGAATCGATCGGGCGCATATTAGTCCAGATTCTTGATTTTGAGTTCTCACTACGTTTTCCAGGAAGTGATAGCCCTTGCCGTTTGGTAGGGGCTTTTTTTTAACCGTTTGTACCGAGTTTGAGTACATTAGAGCAGGTCTCAATTCGATTACCCCCAGCGGGGAACTCCCCACTCGATTCGCTCCACTTGGTTATGCTCTGCCGCGATAACAAAGCCCATGTTTGAACTGATTACGCAACTGCTGCTCCTGACTGCCATCTTTTTTATCGTTCGCTACGTTCTGCAAAATTTTATCGATCGTCGCTATCTCACCTGGTTGGGCGGGATTGTGCTGGTGCTGCTGCTGGTGCTGGCGTTTCTACAGCCGACCAATCGCACGGTTGGGATTTTGTGGTCGTTTATTGCCTTTTTCCTGCGACCGTTGGGGCTATCGCTGGTGCTGCTGGGTGCGGCAATGCGAAAGGGCTTAAAGTCGGTGGATGGAGGACAGGTGCTTGCCGCTTTCTTGATTTTGCTGATCTTTAGCTTGCCGCTGACGGCATACCTGCTCACGGCTCAAACCGAGCAGCGAACCGTGCTAGAGGCAGTGCAGCGTCAGGAGGCATCCAATCCTCAGGAAGGGCAGGCGATCGTCGTACTGGGCGATGGGGCATTGCCCTCTGACCCGTCTTCGCGAATTCGGACCCAGATCAGCAACACCACAGGCGGTTTGAGCGTTAATCTTCAGTCGCGGCTACTTTATGCGGCTCAGCTTTATGGAACTCGCGTGGCACGGGGCAACACCCCACTGGTGATCGTCAGCAGCATTGACGGCAATAACGAAGCGGTTAACAGCGATCAGAGCATCCGGGCACTGTTGACGGCGAATGGTGTGCCCAACGATCGGATTCAGATCGATCGCAATGGGGTTGATCCGCGCAGCAGTGCAGAAGCCGCTCGCAATATTTTGACCACAACTGCCGGGAATGGGAACTGTCGGCTATTTGCGGTTTGCGATAACAATGCCAGTCCGGTTCCGGCTCCTGCCACGGCAGGTCGGGTTCCGATCGTCCTGGTGGCTCCTACCCTCTCGATCCGGCGAACTGCCTCGACTTTTACCCGGCTCAACTTTAGCGTCATTCCTCGACCGACTGATTTTTATGTGTTTCAGATTCAGCGCGGACTTCAGTTTGCCGCCGTCACCGATATTATCCCTAGTGCAGAGGCGTTGGTGATTACGACGCGGGTGGTGGATGAATACCTGGCAACAATTTATTACTTCCTCAGAGGTTGGCTGGCTGACCCCCTGACCGTTTAAGCTGCGGAAAAAGGAATCAAAACGATAGACTGTGAGTGATGCTCGCTGCTCTGCTGGGTGCTGACTTATCTGGCTTCCGTAACTATGGCTGACTCCCGTTCCCGCTTCAAAAAACTGCTGTCCTACATGCGCCCCCACTGGAAAGGTGCGGCGATCGGGATTGCTTCGTTGGTCGTTGTGAACTGGCTGTCGGTGCAGATTCCGCTGCTGATTCGCGATGGGCTGGATGAGCTTCAGCAGAATTTTAATTTCGATCGCGTCATCTATTATTCGCTGCTGGTGCTGCTGCTTTCGTCAATTATGTGGCTGGCGCGGATGTCGTCGCGGATTTTGCTGTTTGGCGTGGGGCGACAGGTAGAGTTTGACCTGAAGCAGCAAATTTTTCGCCATTTGTTGGGACTGGAACCGAGCTATTTTGCCATCAATACCCCCGGAGATCTGATTAGCCGTGCGACGAGCGATGTTGATAATATTCGCCGTCTGGTGGGTTTTGCGGTGCTGAGTACGGTGAATATCATCCTGGCTTACGCGCTGACCCTGCCCGCGATGCTGTCGATCAACGTTCGGTTGACGCTGGTGGCAGTTGCCGTGTATCCGTTGATTCTGGCGTTGGTGCAGCTATTTAGCCAGCGACTGCGAAACTACCAAATGAACGTGCAGCAGGAAACCGCAAGCCTGAGTGACCTGATTCAGGAAGACATGAGCGGCATTGCCCTGATCAAGATCTATGCCCAAGAAGACAACGAGCGACGCGCTTTTCGTCAGCTAAACCATAAGCTGTTGCGGGCAAATCTACGGCTTTCCAAAACGCAAAACACCCTGTTTCCCCTGCTGCGAGGATTGGCAAGTGTGAGTCAGTTGGCACTGCTGTCGCTGGGCATTGGGGCGATCGGCAACAATACGCTGTCCGTCGGGGACTTTGTGGCGTTGTTACTGTTTGCAGAACGGCTCGTCTTTCCCACAGCTCTGCTGGGCTTTACGATTACGGCATTTCAGCGCGGGGAAGTCAGTATCGATCGTCTCGAAACCATCCTCTCCACCGCACCCCGAATCCATGATGTTCCTGATGCGATCGGGCTAAAACGATCGGAAGTCCGGGGAGAACTGCGGGCAGAAGAACTGAGCTACACCTATGGTGGGGCAAAACAGCCTGCGCTCGATCGCGTGAAGTTCCTGATTCGTCCGGGCGAGACGGTGGCGATCGTAGGGTCGATCGGTTCAGGTAAAAGTACCCTAGCCAACGCAATTCCGCGCCTGCTGGAGATTGAACCCGGTCAGCTTTTCCTCGACGGGCACGATATCACACAGATTCGTTTGCAGGATTTGCGATCGGCGATCGCCTATGTGCCGCAGGAAAGTTTCTTGTTCAGCACTACGATTCAAAACAACATTCGCTATGGTGATCCCGTGAGCGAACAGCCTGAGGTGGAATACGCGGCAAAACAGGCACAAATCCATACCGAAATTCTCAACTTTCCGCAGCAGTACGAGACGATCGTGGGCGAACGCGGCATTACCCTTTCTGGTGGTCAGCGACAACGAACTGCGTTAGCCAGAGCTCTACTCACCGACGCGCCCGTGCTGATTTTGGACGATGCCCTTTCCAGCGTAGACAACCAGACTGCCACTGCAATTCTGCACAACCTCTCCGAGGGAACTCGCCGCAAAACGGTGCTGTTTATCTCTCACCAGCTCTCTGCGGCTGCGACTGCCGATCGGATTCTAGTGATGGATCACGGGCGAATTGTGCAGGCAGGTAGCCATTCTGAGTTAATCGCTCATTCAGGACTTTATCGCCAGCTCTGGGATCAGCACGAATTGCGGGAAGTGCAGGCAAGCTAGCCGCTTAAACTGGGCGACAGACTTTACAAGAAGGAATATTGCAACCCTGTAGCCAAACTCTCATTCTTCTAGCACCTGTTTAGGCGGAACCGGATCGTAGCCGCCCGGATGAAACGGGTGACAACGCAAGATTCGCCGCACGGTGAGCCAGCTTCCCTTAATTGCGCCAAATCGCTGAATTGCCTCAATGCCATATTGTGAACAGGTCGGCTGAAAGCGGCAGGAGGGCGGAAACAGGGGTGAAATTAAAAGGCGATATGCCTGAATGAGCCAGATCAAAACTTGCTTCATATCTTTAGTTTATTTCAGTCAACTCTATACAGCTTTCCCCTCTATTAAGGTACGAGGGGGTGGGGACACAGCTCCTGCACCCCCCTTCTCTGTACTTCATCTGCCTGAAAAAGGCTATATCAGCGAGCAAGGCTGCTGGAGTGCCCGATTCAGCAAGTTTTTGTATTCTCGATCGCCAATCAAATACGCTCCAAATCGTTCTAAATGAGGGTTCGTCATCTGAGCATCAAATAAAGTGAACTGGCGCGATCGAAGCCGTTCCACTAATTTCACCATCGCTACTTTTGAGCCTTCGGGAATGCGGTAAAACATGGATTCGCCGATAAAGGCTCCGCCGATTACCAGTCCCAGGATTCCGCCTGCCAATTCGTTACCCTGCCAGGTTTCAAAGCTGTGTGCCCAGCCTGCCTGGTGCAGTTCCTCATAAATTTGCTGAAGTTCGCCAGAGATCCAGGTGGTTTCACGATCGGCGCAGCCTTCGACGACTTCTGCAAAGGCACGATCGACCGCAACGGTAAAGCGATTTTGGTTAAGGACGCGTTGAAGCGATCGGGGGTAGCGAAACTGTTCATCTAGGGGAATCAGTGCCCGCTTGCGGCTACTGTACCAGTCGAGATTGCCCTGCTCGTCTGCCATCAAGAAATAGCCCTGAGCATAGCCAGCCACAATTGAGTCAATGTCATAGCGAGTCATAACCCGACGCTTCGCTTTAGGATGATCTCAACGTACGATAACCCAGGAAGGTAGGATAAACATATCGATTTGCGAGTGAGGGAAGCGACGATGGCTGAACCAATCCCACCCGTGACACTGCCGCCCGCAAGCAATGCTGAGCAGGAGGGTGAATGGCTGAAAGCGTCTTTGCATCGCTGGCTGGATGAAGAATTTTTGCCGGAAGCGGTGAATCATCAAATTGCGGCGAGAGCAGCCCAGGTGTTTGTGCGCCAGCGCATGGAAGGGGAAAACGATGTGGGATCGCTGGTGATTGCGATCGTCACCGAAATGCAAGGATTTGACTTTTCCCGGAGTTTCTACAGTGAGTTTGCAGTTGCCAATGCGGTTAGCGATTTGCTGCTTGATAGTTTAGGAATCGATCGCTGCTGCGGGCAGGGCTAGGACGGGAATTCAAGGCTCACCCAGGAGTGGCTTGCTCTCGTTTAGATCTTCCTAAACCCCAAAAGGAGCTTTGAGTGGTTCAGTTTTCCTTCGTGAGCAGTTGAGTTTGGTTCTTTCCTTCTGGGAGGGGAACTGGGGAAGATCTCAGCTTCTACAATACTTACCAGGAATTTAGAACGATCGCTCTTTCAAATCCGCTCTTTTAAGTAAGGTCACAAGTAGGACTAAAGCTGCAATGGTAAACGTTGGATTTGGCTGGTTTGCGCTAATCCTGGTTTTGCTCCAGATTTTTCTGCTGCTGTGGTTCATCGATACGCTCAGGAGCATCAAACTCTATCTGCGCGACATTCGCGATCTTTTGCGGCAGTCCACCCGGAACCCAAACTGAGAAAGCCAAACTGAGAAAGCGCAGCGTCAGGTCGCTGAGAAAGGCGATCGCTCCAGAAAAGGGAACTGCTCCGCATCGACCGGGAGAAACGATAGAGTAGATCAGCGATCTCTTCTGGTACGGCATGAGTGACTCTTTAGCAGGCAACCCGGCAGACCCCAAAGGCAATCAAATTTCCAGTGGGTCAAATTCTCCTCATTCGTCGGCAGACGACCTGGAACGGGAATTTGCCGAAGTCGAAGCCAGCCTGACGATCGATCGAGATTCGCCTGCTGCCAATGCCCCAACGCCAGATCAGCCGATCCGAGTCATGACCCCCACGCTGGTGATGGTCGAGACAGCATTTCTTGCCAGCACTGCGAGTTTAATGTGGCTAGTGAGCTATTACCTCAGCATCGGACCCTGGATGCGGATTTTGTTTCCGCTGCCGATCGCCCTTGCCTATCTGCGATGGGGATTCCGGGCTTCGTGGATGTCGGCGGTGGTTTCTGGGCTGCTGCTGTCGGTGCTGATGGGTCCATATCTCAGCATTTTGTTTTGTGTACCTTATGCGTTTCTGGGCGTGCAGCTTGGGGCAATGTGGCGACGCGGTTCTCCCTGGCTGCCCTCGATCGCGATCGGCACGATCATCGCCATGTTTGGCTTCTTTTTCCGGTTAGCAATTCTCTCGGTGTTTCTGGGCGAAGATCTGTGGACTTATCTCACCAATCGCATTACGGATTTAATCCAGATCGTGCTGACCCGCCTGGTCAATTGGGGCTTCGTGGGCATTGATGTGCTGAGCCAAACCAATGTAACCGTCGTGCAAATTGCCACGATCGCGATCGTGCTACTGAGCGATCTAGTCTATCTCTTCACCGTGCATCTGGCGGCATGGCTACTGCTGAAACGACTGAATAACCCGATTCCCGACCCGCCGCACTGGGTACAGGTGATTATGGACGAAGAGTAAGCATGCTCCGCCTCTACACCCAACTGAGTCAAACCCAAGCCTGGATCGATCGCCACAAAAGAAAACTTCCTCAGTTCGCCTGCGTGCTGGGCTTTACAGAGACGGGGCTAATTCCGGGGATCTCGGCGGCGGGAGCAACACCAGACGATCGGCAGTTTACAGCGATCGCTGATGCAGAATTTCTATATCACGGAGTGCAGGCTCAGCCCAAGTTTCCCTTGCCGCCGCTGGTTGCTGGGGCTTCGCCAACATTGATTACTCGTGCGATCGTGGCAAAGCTTCAGATTCCGACCCTGATCTTGAATGCGGGACTGCCCAAGCCGCCAACGGTTCCGGCAATCGATTTAGGGGGAATGCCTGCCCGGTGTTTGACAACTGGGAGGGCGATCGATCGGGCTGTCGTTCAGCATTTGTTTCAGCAAGGGCTGCGCTGGGGAGAGAAGCTGGCAGCACAAAATCCTGCAGGCTACCTGATTCTGGGCGAATGCGTGGTAGGCGGCACCACAACAGCTCTGGCAGTTCTAACAGGCTTGGGCTGGCAAGCCGAGGGAAAAATTAACAGTAGCCATTCCACCTGTAATCACCCACAAAAATGGGCGATCGTGCAGCAGGGACTCGATCGCTGGAAAACTTCGACTTCCTCAACTCCCTTAACTTCCCCGGCTCCCTTGATTCACCCGTTTGCGGTCATTGCTGGGTTGGGCGACCCGATGCAAATTGTCGTGGCGGGAATGACGATCGCAGCCAGCCGGACCTGTGGGGTGTTGCTCGCAGGGGGGACACAGATGCTTGCCGTGTACGCGCTAACCCAATCGATTGCCCTTGCCGAAAACCTCTTCTGGCAGCCAGAACAGGTGGTGGTGGGTACAACGCGCTGGGTGGCTGAAGATCCAACCGGAGATACAGTGGGGTTAGCTGCTTTGCTAGAAGCTCCTTTGCTGGCGACGAGTTTAAGCTTTGCCAATTCTCGCTATGCTCAACTGCGAATCTACGAGCAGGGATACGTCAAGGAAGGCGTGGGAGCCGGAGGCTGTGCCATTGCTGCCCATTTATTTGCAAACTGGAGCCAGCATCAACTGCTGGAAACGATCGAATTTTTGATGGATGAACAGCGATCGATAGAAAGTTTCGGCTAGAAATTCCACGGGTGAACTCGCCTTCACCGCAATCTTCGTAAAAGCGAATGCTAGATAAGAGTTTCTCTAGTGAAGAACTACTGCAACGTGACTGAAAAATAAGCTGAAATTTGTCGCTCCGGCCTAGTGAACTCGCTTGGATAAAAGCTGTTCTTCGAGGGCAGCAATGCGATTATAAGCGGCGGTCAGTTGGGCGGTCAGGCGTTGAATTTGCATTTCTGTCGAAAGGGTTCGATCGCTAGAACGCGCTTCAGAATCTGAATAGCTCACATCTTCCAAAACATCTTTGTGCTGTTCAATACTGTTCTCCAGCACCAATCGGTTGGAATAAAACGATCGTGAACCGTTTCCACTGCCTTGGAGAAACTGATTCCGATTTTCTAACACCCCTTTGAGCGTGGTTAAAATCTCAGCAGTCTGATGGCTTAACTGCTCAACAATGTCCTGGGTAGCGTCAATCTTGAGATGTAGTGTCGCTACCTGTTCCTGGAGTAAATCCATCTGACAATCTGCCTTATTTCTTAAACGTGCTTACATCTTAGGGAATGAATAGTTCAATTAAGCAAGATTCCTGAATCATTTAACGTTTTGACAACTTCTGATTTATTCTGGGGGAAGATTTTGCATTACAAATTAAAAGGCTCTTGAGGAATATTATTTCCAGTGCAACTTGCAGGAAAACGGTCAACCTGATTTGATCTAAATATCTTTTCGCTTGATGCCTCAATGCTCAGCTTCCAAGACTTTTTTACTGCTTGTGCAGGTACTTGGCAGACTGAAAGAACGTATCACTCTGTCTTAACAGGTGAAGTTGAACGCTCTTATACTGAATTTCGCGCCGATACGCTTGATCAATCCGAAAAACAGCGAATTTTAATCAGATCACCGGCTCAGCCCGGTCAAGTTGCCGAACAAAGTTTTTCTGGAATTCAAATTGCGATCGATCGCCTTCTGCAAAGTCCGCTGAGCTGGTTTGGCTTTGCGATTTCGTTTGCGACTCGCTCCGAAACGGGCGAAGAAGTTGCGATGAGTCTAAAAGCTTTGTTTATGCCCGACGAGTTCGTGCTGACCCAGCCCAAAGCCGTGAAGCCCATGCCTCTGCCTGTAGCTGCCCAGGTTCCGCTCGATCCGGCAGGAGAAATGATTCAGGGATTTTATCTGCGCGACCAGGGCTACTATCAGCCAGGAGCGATCGCCGGACGCTTCACTTATCAGCCCACCCGCCAAACGCTAGAAATGACGACCTACTACAAAAGCTCGATCGCCGTTGATCTAAATGCGATTCATCCGCCCTGATCTGCGCCTGCGAACGATCGTCACCTACCAGCGACCCGAAGACGATCAAATCCCTGCGTCTGTGGTCAGCCTGGTTGGATTCGTTCGGTATGGAACACAAGCAGCCTTAAACCCACTTTCCATTGCTCAATCCATTCATTGCGATCGGCACAATAGACAATAGTAAAGAAGACAATAGAAGACAACAGTAAAGACAACCTCACCCCCTTATTCCTTTACCCCCTTTCATGAACCGCCGATCGCTCCTCATCGCCGCCGGAACCCTGGCAGTCAGCTATTCTCTCACCGGATGCAGCCCCGCAACCAACGCCGATCTGCGCGTCAGGCTCCTCGAAAACTCTATTCCGGCAGAACTGCTTAAAGCGTTTCAGCGGCAGGTTGCCCGCGACAAAAATCTCAAATTGCTGCCCACCAGTCAGCTTGCCGACCTGTTTAAGCTGCTGCAAACTTGGAAGCCGCAAGCCACATCGGAGCAACCTACTGCTGGACTCCCATTTGTGAATAGCCGCCGAACCGTCCCGGTTGCTGACCTGGTAACGCTGGGCGATGCGTGGCTAACGAGCGCAATTCAGCAAGGATTGATTCAACCCATTCAAACTGCCAATCTCACTGACTTTCAATCTTTACCAGACCCCTGGCAAGCCTTTGTCCGGCGCGATCGCCAGGGACAGCCTACCCCCAATGGCGAAATCTGGGCAGCTCCCTACCGAGCCGGAACCCTGATGATTGCTTACCGCCATCAGGAATTTGAACGACTGGGCTGGACTCCTCAAGACTGGCAGGACCTGTGGCGATCGGAGCTACGCAGAAAAATCTCTCTGCCCGACAGTGCCCGCGCCGTAATTGGACTGACGCTCAAGAAACTGGGGCAATCGATCAATCGCGACGACCTCAATGCCGTTCCCTCCCTTGAAGCAGAACTCAACGCTCTTCATCAGCAAGTCAAGTTCTACGGCTCCACTAATTATCTACAGCCGCTCCTGCTGGGCGATACCTGGGTTGCGATCGGCTGGTCCAGCGAAATTCTGCGAATGGCAAAGCGCGATCGACGAATTCGCGCAGTTGTTCCCCCCAGCGGCACGATTTTGACCGCAGACCTGTGGGTTCGTCCCGCAACCGCAGCCGCCGACTCCAGCCGCCAAACCCTCGAAAACCAGTGGATTAGCTTTTTCTGGCAGCCCCAGGTTGCAGAGCAGCTTTCGCTCTTGAGTCTGGCAGCCTCGCCTGTATTGCTGAAAAGCGATCGATCTGCCCTGCCCGAAGCCCTGCGCCAAAATCAAACCCTGTTGCTGCCCCAGAACAGTCTGGACAAAAGCGAATTTCTGCTGCCCTTACCCGATCGGACGATCGAGCAGTATCGCCAGCTCTGGACTAAGGTGAGGTTGCAGGGGTGATCAGAGGCGCGAGCGGATTCAGAAACGCATTGGGAGTCGCAGGCGAAAGAAAAATTCGACAGGTCGGAGCATTGCTCGGACAGATATACGCCCCCAGCAATTCCCCCCGACCATTAAACACCCGCGTACTGTAGCCAAACTCTTCTGACACCCGCCCAAACCGCAACAAAAAACCATACTGTGCCAGGTAATCCGTATTGTTCCAAACCTGCTGATTCACCAGCAGATCCACCCTCGGCGGCACATCCTCCCTTCCCGGAAACGCAAACCAATATTCCAGTAAATTTCCCCCATACTGCTGCTGCGCCCACCACAGGCTCGGAACCGTCAGCCCGGTCTGGGAAATCGTTTCCGGCGTAACCACTCCCTGATTGATTAACTGCTGCCGTTCCTCCGGCAAGTTGAGAGACTGAATCTCCAGCGGATCGGTCAGCAGCAGCACGGTCTCATCATCCACCGCGATCGCCCTGCCACCTAGCAGCCCTGTGCCTAGCATCAAGCTAACGACCCCATAGAAGAAACTTGTCTTCCATTGCGGCCTGATACCCATTGCCCTATTCCTCAGCATTCCTTAAACCTCTTGCCCAGTACCTAAATTCGCCAATTTTCCAATTCCAAAGTAATTACTAATTAAAATTTCTTGGGTCTCTAATCCTGGGTCTCTAGTGACTTCACACCTCCCACAACCTCCAGCCTCTCGTCATGCAATCGGCTTCTGGAAGGGTTTGGGGGACACAGTCGTTTGCTGAATTCGGGGAGAGCGAACGAGCGCCTTTTCCTCCGGCTCCTGCAAGACCTTACTCCCACTGGCTAACCTCCAGTATTTTCTCACTCCAGCCTTGATCCAATGATCGCCCCCTAGAAAAATCGTTCCATCCCGACTACACTAAATTAAGTCTCGTAAGCCGACCGGTTTATCGTAGATTAAATTTTTCCTCAAATTAATCCTAAACCTCTGATCGCAACTCCTTTACCTTTCTGAAAAGCCATGACCTCACTCAAACCCTTCAGTTCTCCCCACGCTGTCTCTAGCCCCGACGATCGCCAAAACGCCCAGACTCGAATTCGGCTTCGCATTCCAAAACGCTATCAGCAAGAGCCAATCATCTCTAACCTGATTACCCAGCACGGCTTAACCATCAACATCCGGGCAGCCCTACTTGGCGCAAACGCCCGTGAGGACGGCTGGTTTGACCTGGAACTGCATGGACCCAGTATCCAGATTGAGAGTGCGCTGATGTATCTCAACGACCTCGATCTTGAGATCTGGCACGACAACAACGAGGATGGCTGGTAGCCTGATCGTTCCTGACAACAACTCGTGCCCCGCTGAGACAAAATAGAAACAGTCTCGATCGCGGAATCCCTATGGCTACCCAACTGGCTGATGCAAAAAATCTGCTCGCTGATCTCATGGCGCGCTATCGATCGCAGGTCGATTACCTGGCGATTCGGCTCGAAGAAGCAGAAGGAACCGACATTCTCCTGCGCGGCAACCGCATAGAAACGCTAAGTGAAGGCATCTCAATCGGTGGTCAGGTTCGTGCCTGCTACAAAGGCGGTTGGGGGTTTGCCAGCTTTAATCGCCTCTCTAGTCTTAAAGACCGAATCGAAGAAGCGATCGCCGCTGCTCGTCTGGTGGGCGACGAAGAAACCCTGCTGGCTCCGGTCGAGGCAATTCAAGACATTCGTCAACTGCCGCTTACCGGAACCGACCCCCGCCAGATTCCCCTTGTGCAAAAGAAAGCTCTGTGTAGCCACTATGCTGACATTCTGAGAAGTGTGGACGCTCGCATCGCGACAACCTCAGTTCGATACGGGGACAGTGCTCAGCGCATTATTCTTGCCACCTCCGACGGCACGATGATCGAGCAATCCTGGGTTGATCTGGAAATGCGCTTTGCCGCCACTGCCCGCAACGGCGAAACCGTCCAAACCGGACGAGAAACCACTGGATCGCGTAAAGCTTATGAAGATCTAGAGCAACTCGACCAACAGGTGCAAAGTGCTGCCCAACGCGCTGTCGATGCGCTGGTCCTGCCTCCGGTCAAAGGCAACACCTATACAGTCGTGATTGATCCCATCCTGTCGGGCTTGTTTGTCCACGAAGCCTTTGGGCATTTGTCCGAGGCAGACATGATCTACGAAAATCCAGATCTGATGGAAGTCATGACTGTTGGGCGGCGATTTGGTCCGCGTGATCTGCAAATTTTTGACGGGGCAGCTCCAGAAGGGCATCGCGGCAGCTATTTCTACGACGACGAAGGCGTACCTGCCACTACTACCCAGCTTATTCAGGACGGCATCCTGTCTGGAAGGCTTCACTCCCGCGAGACCGCAGGCAAACTTGGCGAAACCCCCACCGGAAACGCACGCTGCCTTAGCTACCACTTTCCGCCGATCGTCCGAATGACCAACACCTGGATCGCACGCGGTAGTACTCCGGTCGGTCGCTTGTTTGACGGCATCGAGGAAGGCGTTTATGCCCGCAACTGGCTCGGTGGCATGACCAACGGCGAAATGTTTACCTTTGCTGCTGGGGAAGCCTGGATGATCCGGAACGGCAAACTTGCAGAACCCGTGCGTGATGTCAATCTCTCCGGCAATGTGTTCACTACGCTGGCAGACATTGAGGCGATCGGCGATGACTTCTACTGGGATGAATCGGGCGGCTGCGGCAAGGGCGGACAAAGCGGCTTACCCGTCGGCTGTGGTGGTCCGAGCCTGCGAATTCGTGATGTCGTAGTGGGCGGCGAAGCTGAGTAAGCCTATTGCTTAGCCAGAAGGAGATTCAGTAGGGGCGGTTCGCGAACCGTCCTTATTTTCGAATCCCCACCTTATTTTCGAATCCCCACTTCAGTCCCACAGCTTTATCCCTTGAACCGACCCCGCCAACTCACTGCGAATCTACCTTAGAACCTTCTGCCGCATCAACGGGCTGAGAAAATGGGTAATAGCTTGCCACGATCGCCACCATTAGCCACCACAGCGTACTCACCTGCGGACGATACCAGACCGTATCCACCAGTCCGTGTGCCAGCATTCCCACCATCGTTGCCAAAGCCGCAATCAGCCAGAAGCCTTCCCGATTGGCAGACTGTCTAAGCTTTTGAAGCTGGAGCCATCCCTGATTCAACGTCACCAGCAGTAGCCACAGAAAACACCCCAGCCCTAGAAATCCGCCTTCCACTGCAAGTTCGAGGAACACCGAATAGGCACTGAGAGCCGTGAATCCAGTCTCCTGATAGCGCGGATACACTCGGTTAAACGCATCGTTACCGGGACCGATCCCCAGCACAGGATAATCCTTGATCATGCGGATCACGGCAGTCCAGACGTTAATTCGAAAGTTATTGCTGCTGTCTTCTCGCCCAACAAATATACTCATCACCCGATCGCGCAGCGGATCAACCACGATTACGGCAAGCGTAACCAGAACGGCAAATGCCCCCAGAACGATCGGCAGTGCCCAACGTCGCCAAAAGCGCGGCAGGTAGACGCTAAACCAGTGAATCAGCAGCACCAGCAGCACAAAGCTAGCAATCACAAAGCCAATCCATCCACCCCGGCTAAAGGTCAGCACCAGACAGGCAGAATGAATGCCCCACATCAGCAGTGCCAGCAATTTCGGTGTCCACCGTTGCCAGGCAAAAACGGCTGCCGCACTAAAAATTACCGCAGGAAGTAGGTAGGCAGCTAGCAGATTCGGATTTCCCAGATAGCTATAAACTCGCGTCGTACCCGCTAGAGTCGATTCCGGGTCAACCCAGGTTGCCAGTTCATCTGCGCCGAAAAACCACTGCCGCAAGCCAGCAA
>NZ_JACJOR010000324.1:0-15240 GCF_014695615.1 Leptolyngbya sp. FACHB-711 | reverse complement strand
TCGCAGTCATCATGATGCAAAGAAATGTAATGGCTGCCAGCCCTCCAGCCGCTAAGACATCGGCTCCCATTCTCCCCATCATGACGGTATCAGCAAAGCCGGTCGCAGATTGAGCAACTTGAGCACTGGCAAGGGGAACCGCTAACTTAAAAAACTCGCGTACTTCAACTAGAAGATCGTTCTTTTGGATTTTGATAACTGTCATAATGAAATCTCCCCACTTCTCTAATCACTAAATTGCAGCCGATCGCGCCTCATCAACTTTCAACGTCGTTCCTGAAATGAATTTGGCATCATCTGAAATGAGAAATGCAACAGTTTTTGCCAGTTCCGCATAGGTTGCCGGACGACCCCACATCAAATCACTGGGAACATCCCATCCCGCTAATTCCTCCAGGCTATCTACCACAAAGTAAGGGGCAACACAATTCATGCGGATATGGTCGCCCCGGTAGCGTTGAGCATACAGCTTGGTAAATCCTTCCATTGCCGCTCGCAGTGTGCCGCTAAATGGTGTTCCAATGGAGGGTTCTTGAGAGTCACAGGCAGAAATATTAACGATCGCACCACCGCCTTGCTGACGCATTGGCTCTGTCACCAGACGAGCTAATCGCACCACGCTCAAAAACAACATCTCAAAGTTCTCCAACCACAGATCATCAGAAATCTCTAACAAGTCAGGTCGGGGTGGATCACCAAAGCTGTTCACTACTGCATCAATTCGCCCAAACTGGTTCAGCGTTGTTTGTACTAAATTTTCCAAATCCTGAGCGTTGGATAGAGAACCCTGAACAGCAATCCCACCTAATTCTTGTGCTAAATCCAGGATGCTAGGGGATCGCGCAAACAACGAGACAGCATACCCTTGAGCGGCTAATTCTCGCGCACAACCTGCCCCAATGCCACGACTTGCTGCGGTGACAATGACAACTTGCTTGGAACTCATTGCTTTATCCTTTGTTACACTTTCATCAAAATATCCTTTGCCTCACTAGAAGAAAAAGCAGTATTTTGGCAAAACATTTGTGCTTGACCGGAATAAATGCTGAATGTTCTCAATCAACTTCCCGAACTGATCGCCTTTGTCGAAAGCGTAGAGTGCAATAGCTTCAGTGCGGCTGCCCAATCGCTCGACACCACTCCCTCCGCCATCAGCAAGCGAGTTGCCAAGTTAGAAGACCGATTAGGGGTAAGACTGCTGCACCGTACAACGCGATCGCTTAGCTTAACCGCAGAGGGAGCGGCTTATTACGAACGGGTGTCCCGCTTACTGAGAGAACTCGACGAAGCCCATGATCTGGTCATTTCCAAAGGCAAGCCACGCGGCAAGCTGACCGTCAGTACATCGTTGGATTTTGGGCAGTGGTTGCTCATGCAATCGATTCCAGAATTTTTAGCCCAATATCCAGAGATCCAGATTGACTTACGGTTGAGCGATCGCAGGCTTAGGTATCACTCGCTTACTTGGTTTTCAAGTGAAACAAGAAGTTGATCAAGAGCAACTAATTCTGCTGTTTCCCAATCAATCATTTCCTGGTCTTGCAGTTCATGCGCTGTTTACTCATCAGCGTAATCTGTCGCCACGAGTTCGAGTTTTCCTTGAGTTTCTGAATGGTTATTGCAGACAGTTTTTGGGAGAGATGGAGAAGAACTTGAAGAAGATGGCATGAAGAAGATAGAACCAATCAGAAATAGAACGCCCTCCGATAAGTGCAGCAGAGACATAAATGAAAAATGTTGAGCAGCCTCAAACATTGAATCAATGAGAAACAGGCTAGAACCAATCAAAAATAGCCAACTTGCAATTAAGATTCGCTTTTCCACGCTACTTCTCCTGATTGCCTTGGATAACACCTTGTTAAAAAATCGATTACAATGACACATTAAGGGAATCTACAAGCCCTGGAATACTTGAATTTTGCCCGTTTGTCAAAATCTTGCTGTCAGTTTTGGAATGACTCAAAACTCTTATGGCAAAAGCATCCCAGGTTAGTAGCACCTCTCTACCTAAATCAGACATTCCCATCCCGGTGATGTCTAGTGAATCGCTTGGCTGGCAACCCCTGCTGGTTGAGGAATTTCAGCAACCGCCTGGGGGAACCGATTTACCAGAAGCCTGGGTTGGGCATTCCATCGCGCTTTGTTTGGCTCCTCGTCCCCATCGCATTCATCAAATGGTGGGCGATCGCTGTTACACTGGACTCTACTCTAAAGGCGATATCTCCATTACTCCGGCAGACATCCCTGCATCCTACCGTGCCGAAGGGGATGATCACTATCTCCACGTCCTAATGCCTGCCCAGTTTCTGCAATCCGTTGCCCAGGAAGCAGCAGTTAACCCTGATCGCCTGGAACTGGTGACAGAATTTCGGGTGCGCGATCCTCAATTAGAGCAAATTCTGCTGCTGCTAAAAGCAGAACTCTACAAAGGAGGTGGTGGAATTGGGCGGCTCTATGCTGAATCGTTAGCTAATGTGCTAGCAGCTCACTTGTTGCGGGAGTATTCCAGCGATCAACCTCGTGTCACACAGTACGAGGGAGGATTGGGCGATCGCAAACTTCTACAAGTCTCAGAATACATTCATGCCCATCTGGACCAAGACATCAAATTAGTTCATCTTGCCGATGTTGCGTCGGTGAGTCAGTTTCATTTCAGCCGTTTATTCAAGCAGTCTACAGGAATCTCTCCACACCAATATTTGCTGCAACAGCGAGTGGAGCGAGCCAAGCAGCTGTTAAAAACATCGCAATTGGCGATCGCAGAAGTTGCGCTTCAGTGTGGATTTAATAGCCAGAGCCACTTGGGTAAGGCGTTTCGAGAAGCAACCGGCATGACTCCTGGTAATTACCGTAAGTACTAAATTAAGAGCGTTATTGCCAGCTAACTGAGGTAAGAACTGCTAAAAAATATAGTTGGTCATTCTAGGATTTTGGGTTTGATACAAAACTATTCAGCATAGGTTGGTGTGTTGTAATTCGCTTCAACAATTTCAAAACCTGCTCGCGTTAGTATTCCCTCGATGATCCATCCATAAGTACTATGCTCTTCACGTACATGTATCTCAAAGTCTTTGGTTGCCCACCCTTCGCCGTCTGATTTGGCAACCTGTTTGATTCAGTTATTGATTGACGATTCATAATCTGCGGGTGCAAATGGGAGGATGACATCTCGCAAATAAAACTTACCGTTCGGCTTCAGCATCGTGGCAATTCTCAAAAAAGCCGTCATCTTCCAAAAATCGGGCAGAATGTGAAGTGCATTTTTGGTGACGACGAAATCGGCTAATTGATCTGGATGCTTGCAGCTCAAAAAGCCTGCTTGATGAAACTTGATCGTGGTAACGCCTGCTTATTGGGCTTTGTTTTGAGCATAAGTGAGCATCGCTTTCGAGATATCAACCGCATGAACAGAAGCTCCTGTAAGCGCAGATTGAATGGCAAAGTTACCTGTACCCGCACCTAAATCGATAACTGTATGTTCTGCAGCAATTCCTAATCGTGATGAATGAACGATTGTAGTGCCCTTTCTGCATTCTCTCTGGGAATTGAAACGCCTCGACTTGGCAAAAAGCGAGTTACTTCAGGATCAGCCCAGATGGATACAAGCGCCTCCAAATCTAAGAATTGAAGTGGACGCATCGTAAAACCGTCAATTTGTAAGACGGTTGGATCAGCAGGATTGCTCATTGCCATATTCCAAACATCAATCACACCTTAACACTGCTGCCTCAATCCATCGCTTAGGCAGGAGTTGTCAGGCACAGCAGGTTTTCAACAATGTTAAGCTAGCTGTTAAACCGATGTTGTCAAGTACTACTTGACAAGTTGTTTCTTAGGGATGTAAAGTAATACTTGACAGCAAATAGGCGAAAGGATGAAGAATCGGCTGAAAGAGCTTCGACAATTACGCCAATGGTCACAAGCCGACCTCGCCAGAGAACTAGAAGTAAGCCGTCAAGCGGTCAACGGGTTTGAATCGGGTAAGTTCGACCCAAGCTTGGATATGGCGTTCAAAATTGCCAGTTTGTTTCAGGTCTCGATCGAAGACGTTTTCATCTTTGAGGCAAAGAATTCAATGCAAACATTATTTGAACGAGTCAAAAATTTCTTCGGTTTTGAGTTTGGGTTTGAGCGGTTCACAGAACAGGCAATTCATGCTATCACCTTCGCTCGAAACGAAGCCCTACGGTTGCAACAGTCAGCACAGGGCACAACTTCGCAGGAACCGCAGGTTGAACCAGAACATTTGCTAGCTGGCTTATTGGCTGATCCAGCAGCAACGTCTGCTCAATTACTGCAAGCGAATGGTGCAACACTGAGAGCCATAACTGATGAGCATAGTTTTGAACGAGGTGAGAATCTCAAATTGAGTTCACAAAGCAAGTTTGTCCTGGAGCTTGCTTTACAGGTCGTTCGGCTTCAGGGCAAGAAGTCGATTGGCACAGAACATCTTTTATGGGGTTTGATGCGGCTAGCTGATACCGATAAGACCATTCAGACTGATTTGTTTCACCGTTACGGAATCAATCTTGAAGCTTTGAATCATCAACTCATAGAAGTCATTTGAGATGGGTACAAATGATATGAGCGCAGAGTGCGATCGATCCTTGTATTTGAGTGATTCATTCACTCAGGCATACCAGCGTTGCCTCCAGGAAGGATTTTCTCAGGGAGGAGGTTACGTCCGCGATTCAGTGAATGCGATGAGTGCGTGGTCGTTTGCGTTGGAGAATATCACGATTCCTGTAGACCTCTGGTATGACGGTTTAGATACCAGTCCTGTTCACTCCCCCGATTTTAGCGTAACCCTCGCTGCTCACTTGCCACGGCTACCCATATCCTTGATCCTAATGAGGGAGGCTCCATTCTGTGGACGCGATCGCACGATATTCTATCAAAGCTGAAATCCCCTGTGTCAGTATGAATAGCATGATCATTGATGTTGTCGCCTGGATTTGCATCAGGGATAGACAGGTTTTATGTGCCCGGACAACGGGTAACGATGTGTTCTATCTGCCTGGTGGAAAACGGGAGAAGGGTGAGTCTGACTGGGAGGCATTGCGCCGAGAGGTTCAGGAAGAACTTAATGTCAGCCTGATCGCTGAAACCTTAACAGAAGTAATGGTCGTGCAGGAGGTTGCTCATGGCTACACAGAACCAACTCAGGTGACGATGCGCTGCTTTGGGGCAGACTACAGGGGTGAAATCATGGCAGATTCTGAAATTGAAGCGATCGCGTGGCTGAGGTACATAGATTTAGACCAATGTGCTCCAGCTACGCAACGGGTACTGGAGTATTTGTATAAGCAGCAATGGATTGATTAGGCGCGATTACCCCGTAGGGGGAACTGCTTCGCATCGCTTACAAGCGGTAGCTACTCAACATCATCCGCCGTTTCGACCAGCACCAACTCTACGTTTGGATAACGGTTTATCGCTTCCACCAACCAGTCAAAAACCGTGGGTCCCTTTTCTCTCAGGGCTGCTCGTAGTGCCCAGGCGGTTTTAATTAACGCAGTAGGAGGACAATCCCGTAACTGTTGCAGCAGTTGGCGAACAGTCTCGTCATAACCTAAAGCTGCTCTCGCATAGTCTACTTCTCGCCATACTAATCGGAATGAATCAGGTAAGCATCCATAATCACCTCGAAGTACAGCATGGAAACCATCGAGGTTCTTATCCCAGGGTTGTCCTGCCAGCAAAATCTGTTCCACTTGGTTGTAGAATGCCTCCAGTGTGGTGGTGCGACGACCATCAAGAATATACTCTGGTTTTAACTCATTGACTGTATGCAATAACCAGCCTTTCTTCCTCAACTCAAATGTTTGCTCTAGACAAAGTTCATTCTTGAATACAACCTCCTCAGAGCTTACTAAGTTCATTCCTAATCGTGTCAGAAGATTAATTGATGGATGATTGCGGCTATCTGTGATGCCAATGACTTTCGTAATATTTCCAGGTTCGAATAATGAGCAAAGCAATGCTTGAATCGCTTCTTTTGCATAGCCATTACCTTGTTCTTCTCGATGTAGCGTAAAACCAATTTCTACTGTTGTTGTATCGTGCTCACTTACCTGTATCCCAATATCACCAATCAGTAGATTGGATTGCTGGAGAGCGATCGCAATTTGAAACCATTCCCCTGGAATTCCAATTGGAACTGTACTCATTTCATTGATGAAAGCGATCGCCTCATTCTCTAATAGCATTGACCAACTTTGGAAGCGGGCAACCTCAGGGTCATGCCGGTAGGCAAGGAAGCGATCGAGATCAGTCTCAGTAAAGCGCCGAAGCGTCAGTCGTTCAGTTTGTTGGGGAAGAAAGTGTTCTGGAAATGACATCGCTCTTCAGCATCCTGATGACTACGAGTAAACCACACGAAACCGCTCGCAAACCAGCAGCATTTGAGGAGTGGGCTGCTTACCGATTTGAGGTAATCCCCGTGAAAAATACCTCCAATGTTCCTCTCTCCAGGATTCCAGGGAACGGTCATCCTCACCCTCTTCATAGGCAAACTGTGCGTCCACCTCATTAAATGCTCGGAGTGTTACTTCTGTCGTTTCAATAATGCAAAGAGGGCGATCGCTTCCATCCAGCACAATTGTTTTAGAACCTATTTTAGGGGGTTCGCTACTCTCTGCTTCCCATTCCCATACGGTTGAACACGCTGCCATTTTAACTCCTTTGAGAATTAAACTTTGAATTGTTGTAACGCGATCGTTCGATAAGATTCTTCGTTAAACCCCATTACCATTTGTACTGCGAGAGCAGGCTCCTTGGCATTTAAAGCTTCTTCAACCATTTGCCAGAGGAGTTCCCGTTGCTCGAAGCGATTGGGCATTGTTTCTACAGCCTCGCGCGAAAATTGTGCGGCTTGGTTAGCGCGGCTCGTTTCCCCCTGAAAGGCATAGGCTTGAGCAATGAGGAACCAGTTATAAGCCTTCAAGTTAGGAGACTGAAGATCAGCGTTGATTTGCCCCGCCTGTAGCAACTGTGAGATAGATGGATTTTGGACTCCCGAAAGCACGAAATAAAAACGAACTGCATCATTCAAGGCTTGTTCTCGCTGGCTATCATTAGGAATCGTTTCCGCAATTTGCTGAAGTCGAATGACAACGGCTTGTGCCTGAGCGTTTTGACCTGTGGCATGATAGTTCACCACCATTTGAGCCAGCGTGGAAATGTATCCAGCTTGGTGGGGCTGATTCTGGATAATCTGGAGGGCATAGGCTGGGTCAGAAGATGCTGCTGCAACTGCAATGCGTCCAATCATCCAATCCTGTTGAGCAGGTTCCAGGCTTTGTGCTAGGGTCAAGGCGGCTTCTGCAGTTTCCTGCATTTGCGGTTCCGCGCCTATAGTTGCATAGGCTTTGACGATCGCCTCCATTCCTCTAAGCTGCTGCAATGGTTCTGTAGCGGTGCTGTTAACTGTCCTTAAACCCGACAGCATTTGCATCGCTTCTTCCTCATCCCCCGCAAGGAAAAACATTTGAGCCACTTCAGCCATCGGCACTACTGTCCAGAAGGGGAAAGATGACGACCGCTCACTTCCAGGAAATTGACTGATCAGATTAAACGCGCCTTCTGCCGCTGCTTGTGCCTCCTCACGCTGTTGCAGTTGGGCATATAATCGGGCAATCGTTCCCAGATACCGCACCTGTTCTCGCACCGAATCTTGATTCTGAACCTCTAGAGTTTTAGCTGATTCAAGCGCCTCATTTAACACTGCCCTGGCTCGATCGGATTCATTGAACGCCAGATAATCCTGAGCAATCTCTAGCAACAATCCTGCGTTAGAAACGGTGACGTAGGTATTGCGATCGTAAAAGATAGTCATTTTATCCACAGTGCGAGCTACAGCCAAAGCTTGATCTAGCATGGCGATCGCATCTTGAGGTTGATTAACCTGCCGGTACTGTTGAGCGATCGTTTGCAGTGCATTGACGCGAGCCTGTTCCTGAAGGACATTTGCAGCTTGCATTGCCCGATCGTACTGTTTTGCTTTCGCCGCTTGCTGAACGATCTGTTGCAGGGCTTCTACTTTCAGGTCAGGCATATCGCCAAAGGGTTGCAGGATTCCATCTGGCACCTGTTGCGTAAGAGCGATCGCTTCGTTATACCGTCCAACATCGGAGTAGACGCGGGCGATGATGACTTTGGCATGAGCCTGTTCATACCCGGTGAAGCTGTTGGTAAGAGCTAGAGCGCGATCGAAGGCTCCGACCTGGGCGAAGTGACCTGCCCACTGAGCGAAGACCTGCGATGGCTGCATTTTGGTTAGCTCATAGGCTTCGGAAAGAATGCTGACGGCGCGTTCTTTTGCTCCAGCTTTAGCATAGGCAAGAGCGACTTCTATCCAGAGCTGAACTCGGCTGCTTGGCTCTGGAATCTGACTGGCAATCTGGTAAGACAGGTCAGTCTTGCCGCTGCGCCATGCCCACCGTGCTAGGGTTGAGAGCAGGGATGATTTTTCGTTAGGGTCTGTGATCTTTTCTGTGAATGCCAATGCATCTGTGAAGCGATCGGTGTTGATATAGCTTTTGAGAATGGCATCGCGTGCTTGGTCGCCGTAATCCTGTATAGATTGGCTGAGGGCAATTGCCTCGCTAAACTGTCCTTGCTCAGCCAGATAAGAGACCACAGGAATTAAGGCTTGGTCACGGGATGGAGCAAACTGAATTTTCTCGGCAAATTGCTGGGCTGTCTTAATCTGTCCGGCATTCAAATAAGCTTGGACGATTGCAACTTCCGCATCCGTCCTTACAGGCACACAGCACCCTAATGAAGGCAGGGAGTTATAGCTCATGCGGTTGGTGATAGCGATCGCCCAATCGTACTGTCCCAGTTTTGCTAACTCTGCTGCAATGGTGGCAAAGAATTGGTCAAGGGTAACGGAATTGGAGAGGAGCGCGGTGATTTGTTCAGCCTGGAGTAAGGCTTCTGTCGCTTGAGCAACTTGACCATTGGCGGCATTGCGCCGGGCTGCCCGAATTAGCTCCCAGGCTTGAGCAGCAGGGCTTGACTGAGGACTGACTTGGGCGATCGTAGGGACAGAATGATCCCCTGACAAGGCAGACAAATTTGGAATTGCTTCTGCGGCAGCAGGTACAGCAGCAAACAAACTGACAATGATGGGCACCATCCAGGGCTGCATGACAGATCTCTCTGATTCTACGGTGGTTTCAGATGGAAAATGGAAGAGCATTATTCGCAATTACACTAAAGCATAGATACATCATTTGAGAGGCTTTTTGAAATGCTTTGCGATTTTTCTAGGAACTCATACTGAGTAGTTAGGCTTCATCAGCAGTAAGATTAATTCCAGAATGGCTTTTAGATTTAGGAAGGACATTGAAGTGTATCGCGCAAGTCTGGATGATGGGTGAAATAGGGAGATAACCAATTGCAGCCCTGCTTTAATAGGCCTGGCAATTCAGGCACTTGCCAGTGATGGATCGTATTGTTATTTCCAACGGTGAAGATTGTTTGACCATCTTTGCTGAAGCTGATGTTGTGTGTGCCCTCAGAAACACTCATATCGCTCAGCAACTGTCCATCTAGTGTCCACAATCGCAGCTCAGTGCTGGCCAGGGTGGCAAAGCTGCGGCGATCGGGGCTAAATGCAATTCTGAAGATAGAATCGGTGTGTCCTGTAAAATCGCTGAGGAGCTGTCCCTGGCGGCTCCAGACTTTGATATTGCCGTTCATCCCTGTGGTCACAAAGTATTGTCCATCGGGGCTGAATTCGATCGAGTAGGCATCTGGTTGGGTTTGCTCTAGCGTTTTAACAAGCTGTCCCTGAGCTGTCCAGATTTTGATTGTTCCTTCTAAGCCAGTTGTGACTAGGTGTTGATTATCTGGGCTGAATTGCAGAGCGATCAGAGCTTGATCGTGAGCTTTGAAGCTTGCTTGTCTTTGCCCATTAGAAGACCAGATTGTTAGGGTGCCAGTGCCATCGGCTTGTCCTGCTGCAATCCATTCTGCATTGGGGCTAATCCGCAGTGCGTTAATCGATGACGTAGAAGAGAGCCGAGTTTGTAGCAGCACCTTTCCCTCACGATTCCAGAGATGAATCTGATTGTCGGTGGTCGCAGCGGCGATATGGCTTCCATCTCGGCTGAGGGCAAGGGAACTGACGTAAGGAAGGCGACCCTTCAGTTCTTGCAGCAGTTGTCCCTGCGGATTCCACAGGCGAATTAGCCCTTCCTGTCCGGCGATCGCAATCACCTGCCCATCCTGGCTGAACTGTGTTTGCAGGTAGGATTGTCCGGAGGTATCTAGTGTTGTTAGTCTCCGTCCTGCGGTATCCCAGAGTTGGGCTTTGCCCTCGGCACTGATACCAATCACGCGATCGGCTGCTCCGTTGACATCGGTGGATGGCATAAAGTCAGACGAAGTTCCCTGTAGTGGGTAGTAATTGAACGATTGCAGGTTCCATTCCTGAATCGTTCCAGCGCTTGAAAACGTGAGCAGACGATTACCCTCTGGAGAAAACCAGGCGTTGAGAATTCTGCCCTGCCCTTGCATCATTGAGACGATTGGCTTAACCGCTTTAAGCTGTTGACCCAGGTAAATCTTGCCAGAGAAATCGCTAAAGATAAGGTGATTACCCTGAGGACTGAGATGTAAATTCGCTTCCACTGGCGTAATGGTTTGGGATTTGGAACGGTTACCAGGAACCCTGGGAGTTTGTTGTTTTCCCTCAGGTGTCCAGTAGGTTACGTCTCCATTAATTGTGATCGCTACAATTTCGTTGCTCGAGAGGAATTCAGCATCCGCGATCTGTGAATGTGCGACATTGCCATTGCCCGGAATTTTGATTTCACCAAACCGATCGCCGCTCAACGTCCACACTTGACCAATACCGTCCATCCCAACCGTTAGTAGATGCTGATTATTGGGACTCCACTGCATCTTCAAGTGAGGAGAGGCTTTGAAGCTAGCTAACGTTTGACCGCTGCGGGACGCAATTTTTACATTACCCCGCTCATCGATCGCCGCTAAATATTGCCCATTTGGACTGAACTGCACCGCATGAATATTGCCCTCAAACCCCTCCAGCTTAAACTGGTAGCGTCCCTGAGATGACCAGACATCGACTGCCTCAACACTAGCCGCCGCCAGCCGCTCATTATCAGGACTAAATGCCAGACCGAACACCGGACGATTTTGAGGTTGTTGCAACTCTCGCAGACGATGCAAAGCAGTTCCCCCTTCGGGGTAATCACCCTGTCGATCCCACAAGCGAATTTTACCGTCAAAGCCGGAGGTTGCGAGCAATTGACCATCTGGGCTAAACGCCATCTCCAGTTCTGTGCCACCATGATCACCCAACGTTGCAATTTGCTTTCCCTGAGTTGTCCAGAGTTGAGCGGCGGCATGAACTCCTGCGGAGGGAGATGCAGAAGCTACTGCGACGAGTTCTCCATCAGGGCTAAATTCCACCGCCCCCAGGTTAGCCGGAAAACCTGTTACCCGATTCTGTTCGCGAATCTGGCTCAAGACCTGATGCAGTGCTCGAACGGGGCTGATCGCTGGATACTCAGCCCAGGGACGATTGCCCCTCACCAACTGGTTTAGCGCCTGCCCAGCCTTCATCGCAGAAACTAGAGCATCCAGTTCAGAGGTTTCAAACTGTCGTAAAACGGTCATTCCCTGTCGTTCCAGGCGTGTGCCTGCTAGGGCAGTTTGCTGTTTTTCCAGGGCATTCTGGGCAAACAGAGCCGCGATCGCCGCTCCCACAATTGAAGCCACTAGCACGACTAATCCGATGCGAATTCGCCGTTTAGCCGTTTGATTGGCTTGGGTCAGGATTTGATTGGCTCTGGCAATGCTCTCTTTCTCCTGTTTCTCGATATCCCAGCCAATCTGAGCTTCCAGTTTCTCTAGTTGAATCGTGCGATTCTCAACGGCCTGGCTCGCCGCTAAAAACTGGTAGTCCTCATCGCTCAAACTCTTACCTGCTGACCAATCTAGCGCCTCGCGCAAGGCTTGTCCTCTCAGCAGGCGGGAATCATCCTGGCGATCGGAGTTTAGCCAGGCAGCGATCGCCTCGTTGTAAATCCGCAGCTTGTCAAGCTGCTCACCGACCCAGATTGGATCAAACACAGTTGCGTAAATCCGGTTTGCAACCCATAGCCTGCCCTGACGCTGCACCACCAGACCCGACAGCTTCAACTCCATCTGCTCCCGCGAATCATCAGCAGGAATGGATTGACTGGGAGACAGCAAAATCTGCTGATAAAGCCCTAATAATCGTCCTGCCCACTGCTCATTCCGAAGCAGGCGATCGCGAATTGTTTTCAAGTGTTCGGGATAGTCTTGTGCTTCCCAACGATCGATAATCCGCGTCCTGATAAGAGCATCAACAGAATGAGTCATACAATTCTGTCCAGCCTGTTCACAACTCCATTCCTGAACAATTAATTGACAGACTCTTTGCGTTAAAAACGGTTGTCCATCCGTCCATCGTAAAACTTCGCGTAACGTTATCTCAGGATCGGGCACAACACCTTTGAATCCTTCCGCTAAAACTTGGGCTTCGTGTTCAACAAAGCCATACAAATCGATCGCTCTACCAATGTTAAAAGGGGTGCGATTGATATCACTAATCAGATCGCCAGGAGTTGCAACACCTAGCAGCGCAAAGGTGAGCCGACGATAGGCAGCATGGTGTGCTCGCTTGTTATAGCAGGCGCGAATCAGAACAAAAAAATCATCGAGTGAGTCTCGAAAACTGAGAACGCTGTCGATTTCATCAATGAAAACCACAATCGACTGAGACTGTTTTAATAAAATCTCTTCAATGAGTTGGCTTAGCCGCTGCACCGGAGAGAGGGAACTGCGATCGCGCCACCAGGTCATAAACTCCGCAGCATTAAACAGGCCTAGTTGGCTCACCAGCTTGTAGGCAACGCCGCCGTACCACTGCTCCAGAGACACCTGATTGCCAATGTCAGAAATATCGATCGCGACACAGGCAATTCCCTCCGCCTGCAAACGATTCATCACCTGTACCTGAAGGCTGGATTTCCCCATCTGACGCGAGTTCAACACATAGCAAAACTCACCTGCCTTCAGCCCCTCATACAAATCGAGGTCAGCCTGCCGCCTGACGTAGGTAGGAGCCTGTTCGGGTAAAGTGCCGCCTGCCTGGTAATAGGGATAGTGAGCGACCGTTCGATTGGGATGTGCTGTCATAGTTAGTTAGACAAGAAATGAGGGAAATAGATTCTGGGAATCTGTGGTTATCTCCTATGAAAGTTGAGAGGTTAGTGAGTTCAGGCAGGAAAACTTTATGTTGCAATCAAGTTTTCATCGACTTTATTGAGCTTGACTCCTATCCTGCACCAAAACAGCGATCGTCAAAGCATTGAAGAAGGAGAATTGTGCCGTCCTAGATGTTCGTCCGAAACGGGTAAGTGACGGCTATACTACCGGGGTTTGTTCCATTCGTCATAATTGAAATTGCCAACACGCTGAGATTCTGTTTTGTTCTCCCCTTTGCCCTGACTATGCCGCGATCGCTCAAACTCCGTCAGTCCTGTATCTCTGACATAAAGCTGTCTCTATTGCGAAACGGATTTCCCAGCCAGCGGCTCCTCGCTGAGCAGCTTGAGATTGCCCAATCAACGGTCAGTCATTTTCTCAATGGCAAACCCGTAGATTTCGTTAATTTTGTAGAACTTTGTCAAGCGTTGGGGCGGGATTGGCGCGATCTCGCCGACCTAGAAGCAGAACCACCCGCGGAACAAACTCAGCCAAAGTTGAACGGGCAGGACAGTACTGTAACCATTTTGATTAGCGGTGATGCAAGCTGTGCTGAACTGATCACGCAGCTTCAGCAGTCGTGTGCCCAAACTCGGCATCAAGTGGTGACCCCCTCCACGCCTTTGCTATCTGCCGAAAATCTGCAATTCTCGGATTACTGGCTGTTGCTGTTAACAGAACAATCCATTGCTAGTGAAGCAACTCTAGCAAACGTTCAGCTTGCCAGGGAATTGCAGACGAAAAGGTGCCAGCCTGGAATTTTGCCGATACTGCTCAACTTACCCTGGATGCAGCGATTACCGTTTGATTTACTGAGCTATTTGCAGGACAGCCAACCGTGGCAATGGCAGCTATCTGAATCATTTACCCGATTATCATCAGCTCTGTTGGAGGTTTTGAAACAGCGGCGGATGACTCTTCCGGCTAACCATGAGCTTGCCATATCTTGGAGACAGCTAACAACGCCTACTGACCAATCACCTCTTCCACCTCTCCCCAGCGCAGCTCCTGAAATCCCCGGTGGGCAAATCGATCTCGAATCGCAGTTTTATATCCAGCGACCTCCGATCGAGACATTATGCTACGAAGCGATCGCCCAACCCGGGGCCCTCATTCGGATCAAAGCCCCCCGCCAAATGGGCAAAACCTCCTTAATGGCTCGCATTCTTCATCAGGCAAAACAGCAAGGAGCGCGGGCTATCCCCCTGAGCTTTCAGCTTGCTAATCAGCGCAGCCTGACCAACCCCGATACGTTTCTCCAGTGGTTCTGTGCGAGTGTAAGTTTAGAATTGGGACTGCTTGACCCTGACCAACTGGCAAGCCACTGGCAACTTGCTCCCGTTATTGGCAGCAACCAATGCTGCAAAGCCTACTTTGAACAGTATTTGCTGCCGTCTCTCTCCACTCCCCTAGCCCTGGGCTTAGATGAAGTCGATCGCGTCTTTGCAAACCTCGAAATTGCTGATGATTTTTTTGGGCTATTGCGTGCCCTCCATGAAGAAGCAAAACGGCGAGAGATTTGGAAGAATATTCGTCTGATTGTCGTGCATTCCACAGAGGTTTATATTCCGCTTGATATCAACAAATCTCCGTTTAACGTCGGGCTACCGATCGAGTTACCAGAATTCACGGTGCCTCAGGTGGAGGAATTGGTGCAGCGTTATGGTCTTGCACTCTCTCCTGAAGCTATCCAAGCCTTAATGGAATTGATTGGAGGACATCCGTTTTTGGTGCGATTGGCACTGTATGCGATCGCTCACCAAACTCTGAGCTTTGATCAACTCCTGCAAGAGACCTTCATAACAGGCAGCATTTATGCAGATCATCTGCGTCGCCACCTCAGCAATCTCGAACGCAATCCGTTTTTAATGCAAGCATTTCGGGACATTGTTTTGCACGAGACCCCCGTGCGGCTTCCCTCCGAACAAGCCTTTAAACTAGACAGTATGGGGCTGGTTAAATTAGTAGGGA
>NZ_JACJOR010000323.1:0-12572 GCF_014695615.1 Leptolyngbya sp. FACHB-711 | reverse complement strand
GTGTGAGCCGCTTTAAGCTCAAGACGTGGGAGCATCCTCATGAGAAGGAGCCGTTCCTTTCGGTGCGCCGGGCCATTTCCAGTTGAGGATTTCGTCCTGGTCTACGCCGTGTTCATAGGCATAATTGCGGCAGGCGATCTGCATATTCTTAAACCGTTCTTTGGCGTGTGCTCCGGCAACTCTCAGCCTCGGGACGCGATCGATCACATCCATTGCCAGACTGAAGCGATCGATATTATTACTGATTGCCAGTTCTAGTGGCGTGTTGATATTGCCTTTTTCCTTGTAGCCGCGAACGTGCAGATTCGCATGATTCTGGCGGCGATAGGCAAGGCGATGCACCAGCCAGGGATAGCCGTGGAAATTGAAAATGATCGGTTTGTCGATCGTAAAGATGCTGTTAAAGTCTTTATCGCTCATGCCGTGAGGATGTTCGCTGTCGGGCTGGAGCTTGAACAAATCAACCACATTGACAAAGCGAATTTTCAGATCAGGAAATTCTTCCCGCAGCAGAACGGTGGCTGCCAGCGCTTCCAGGGTGGGAATGTCACCTGCCGATGCCATGACGACATCCGGTTCACAGCCGCGATCGGTGCTTGCCCATTCCCAAATGCCGATCCCCTTCGTGCAATGAATTATGGCATCCTCCATGGTCATATACTGCAAGTGCAACTGCTTGTCAGCGACAATCACATTCACATAGTTTTTGCTGCGTAAACAGTGGTCGGATACCGAGAGCAGCGTGTTCACATCCGGCGGTAGATAAATGCGCGTCACGCCCGGACTCTTATTTGCCACCACGTCGATAAAGCCGGGATCTTGATGGGTAAAGCCGTTGTGATCCTGTCGCCAGACTGTTGAGGTAATGAGCAAATTCAGCGACGAAATATCTTCGCGCCAGGAAATGTGATTGCAGATTTCTAGCCATTTGCAGTGCTGGTTGACCATCGAATCGATCACATGAACAAAGCTTTCATAAGTCGAGAAAAAGCCGTGCCGTCCCGTGAGCAAATAGCCCTCAAACCAGCCCTCGAGCGTATGTTCGCTCAGCATTTCCATCACGCGCCCGTCGGTCGAGAGTTCGCTGCCGTCAGCGTCTTCGGGCAGGTATTCGCTGATCCAAAATTTCTTGCTGGTTTCGTAGATGGCGGTGAGTTTGTTCGAGGTGTTTTCATCGGGGCCAAAGACGCGGAAGTTGGTCGGATTCAGCTTCATCACGTCTCGCAAAAACACGCCCAACGGACGGGTATTTTCTGCCTGCTCATAGCCGGGATGACTCACTTCGATCGCATAGTCGCGAAAATCCGGCATTCTCAAGTCTTTGCGAAGTTTGCCGCCGTTGGCATGGGGATTCGAGCCGATACGTCGATCGCCATGCGGCACGAGATCCTTCAGTTCAGGGATCAGCCTGCCGTTTTCGTCGAATCGCTCTTCCGGCTTGTAGCTCCGCATCCACTGTTCCAAAATTTGCAGATGGGCGGGGTTCTTTTTCACGTCGGTCATGGGAACCTGATGCGCCCGCCAGAAGCCTTCGACCTTGTGCCCGTCTACTTCGCTGGGGCAAGTCCAGCCTTTGGGACTGCGAAACACAATCATCGGATAGCGCGGACGTTCTGCAACTCCTTTGCTGCGGGCTTCTTCCTGGATTGCTTTGATTTCAGCAATGCAGTGGTCGATCGTTGCTGCCATTGCCTGGTGCATCGATTCTGGATCGGAGCCTTCCACAAAGTAGGGCGTATAGCCATAGCCCCGGAAAAGCTGGTCGAGTTCTTCGTGGCTGATACGAGCCGGAATTGTGGGGTTATTGATCTTGTAGCCGTTGAGGTGCAAAATCGGCAGCACTGCCCCATCCCGGATCGGATTGATGAACTTGTTAGAATGCCATGCGGTCGCCAGCGGTCCCGTTTCAGACTCGCCATCCCCTACCAGGGCAACCACAATTAGATCGGGGTTATCATAGGCAGCTCCGTAGGCATGAGAGAGGCTGTAGCCCAGTTCGCCGCCTTCGTGAATCGAGCCGGGTGTTTCGGGGGTGCAGTGGCTACCGATGCCGCCCGGAAAAGAAAACTGCTTAAAGAATTTTTTGATGCCTTCGTCGTCTTCGCTTTTGTCGGGATAAACCTCTGAGTAACTGCCTTCCAGGAAACAGGGGGCAAGAAATCCAGGTGCCCCGTGTCCTGGACCCACCACGTACATCATGTCCAGATTTTGCTTTTTGATCACCCGGCTTAGATGGGTATAGATAAAGCTAATTCCAGGACTGGAACCCCAATGACCCAGCAGACGATTTTTGATATGTTCGGGCTTGAGCGGTTCGCGCAGCAGGGGATTCTCCTGCAAATAAATCATGCTCACCGCGACATAGTTGCAGGCTGACCAGAAGGCATTGATTTTTCGCAGCTCTTCGGCACTCAGCGGTGTGCCCTGAACAGTCGATCGCGCCTGGCCGAAGGCACTAATTGAAGCAAGATCTGAAGCAGGCTTAGGTGGAGTTGCAACCATAAATTTCTGTGTTTGTGATTGAAGGCAATAGTGATCAATAATTTGAGCCGTTAAATTCGGCCGTTAAATTCGAGCCGTTAAATCCGAACCATTAAATCTGAACCATAGAACAATAATTGGAGTGATAACTTGAGCGATCGAACTCGTTCTGGGTAGAAGAAAGGATTGGTGTTTGAGGTTCTGTTTGAGGTTCTGACAAATCTCCCCTAGTCCTCCTTTAAAAGAAACCAAACCTCTAAAGCGGGTCTATTGAAAGAAGAAAGTTTAGTGGCTCAAAATCCCTTTTCTGAAGGAGGATTTAGGGGACTCTCGATTTCGATGTCACTCAATCAAAGCCATGATAGGCAAGGAAAAATCACGCTAAATCATCATGCTCAATGTATTAATCAATGTATTAATCGAGGAATCGGTTAAAGAACAAACAGGCAAATACATATAGGTAACTATAAAGAGTAGACAACTACAAAGAGTAGGTAACTACAAAGCCAAAGCGCAATTTTCGATCAGCAAATTTCAAGTCGGTTCCGTACAGTCGATCGCTTCAATTGTGCCAGGATTATAAAATGAGAATCAGGCTTCCATCGTAATCAAGCAAACACGATCAACTTCAGAACGCAGATAGAATTGGCTCAAAGATGCAATCCGTCAGCGATCGTCACTCTAATAAAGAAAACCTTTAGATTTAAGCATTGAACTTACGTTTAACCCGGCATAAGCCGCTACAGCCTGAAATGGCTAAGCGTAGGCTAGCAGCATCGTCGATAAAGAAGTTCAATCTGGCGGAAGATGCTGTATTCGCGATCGAAGTGCAGAATAGAGAGTCGCTGTTTTAGGGGTCTGGAATGGATTCATCGTATCCACCGCAAGCTGTCTTCCAGAATTCGCTCGACTTAGAACAGGCAGACAGAGAACAGGGAGGAAGTGATGAAACACCGTTTCTGCGGGAACAGCCTGATACTGCGTCCTCCTATCACTTTCGTTGGTTTGACCGGTTTTGCCTGTGGTATCCCCCCGGTTGGCTTGTGCTATTCAACCGTCATTGGCAGCACTACCACGCCGATCCCGAAGGGTGGAACGGACTGGAATATCTGCTGTTTTTGCTTCCGGGCGGGTTTTATCTAGCATTGTTAATGCGATGGTTGCGGCTTGGCTGTCGTGCTCCGCGTGAAGTCGATCGCGAAATTGACCCCGCTTATCAGGAGGCATTTCGACGAGAAATCCTTATGCCCATTTTGAAGCACCACTTTCGGGCGGAACTACAACAGGTCGAAAACCTGCCCACCGAAGGAAATTTAATGGTGCTAATTAATCATGCAGGAATGTGTTTTCCGTGGGACATTATTGGGCTGGGTGTGCTGCTGAGCGGGGCAAGAGGCTGGATTGCGGAACCCGTGGGACATCCAATCTTTTTTGATCACCCGTGGCTGCGCTGGTGGCTTCCCGCCGGCTGGACGCAGCTTTTAGGGGGAATTCGAGCCGAAGAAGCAGCCGTCGAAACCGCAGTTGCCCAGCTTTGCAATTGTTCAGATCACCCCCTGCAAAGGGTCATTCTCTACGCTCCCGAAGGCTGGCGAGGATTAGTAAAGGGCTGGCGATATCGCTATCAGCTTCAGAAGTTCGACCCCAGCTTTATTCGCATGAGCGATCGCTATCAGGTGCCTTTATTGCCTGTGGTTTGTATGGGGAATGAGTATCTGCATCCCTGGACGGTGAATTTGAAGCAGGCAGCTCGCTGGCTCGGAATGCCCATTTTTCCCTTGTCGCCCCTTTTGCTGGTCTTCCTACTGTTTCCCTCAATGGGTGTATGGGCAAACCGTACTCGCCTGAAATACGTCATCCAACCCCTCCAGCAGCCCTGGCAAAATCCCCTGCCCCTCGATCAATCCCTTCAGCAGCGATCGATCGCCTACGAAAAAGCCCAGCAGCTCCGACTAGACCTACAAAAGCAAATCGATCGACTACGAAGCGAGAAACGATCGAACAAATCGCCTATGAACAAATAGCTTAAAAAAGTACTCTTTCACCCTCTTAATTTCATCACCCCCTTATTTTCCACCCATCCACTCTTATGACCCAAACCGCCTCTTCTGCTCCTTCAATCCAGCAGGATATCCCCCTGATTCCGCGTGAAGTGCTATTCGGCAACCCAGAACGAACACGCCCTCAGCTCTCACCCGATGGCAAATATCTCGCCTATATTGCGCCGGATGAAAAGAACGTACTGCAAGTGTGGCTGCGAACCGTAGGACAGGACGATGAGCGACAGCTTACTGCAGATCAAAAGCGCGGTATTCGGATGTATTTCTGGACGTATAACGGAACGCATTTGATTTATATGCAGGATGCCGATGGAGATGAAAACTTTCACTGCTATTCAGTCGATATTCATACAAACCTGGTACGCGATTTAACACCATTTCAGGGGGTCAAAGCACAGCCGATCGAGCTTGATCCAAACTTTCCCGATGATTTGTTAGTGGGACTCAATCTGACCGATCCCCAAAAGTTTGATGTTTATCGAGTGAATCTCAAAACGGGTGCGGTCGAGTTCGACACTGAAAATCCCGGCAATATTGTGAGCTGGACGGCAAACGCTCAGTTTCAAATTTTGGCGGCACTGGCAGCAACACCCGATGGCGGCACAGAGTTGATTTATCGTGAAGGGGTCGATCGCGAGTGGGAAACGCTGCGCCACTGGACAGCCGAGGACGAAGGATATGCCGCAGAATTTTCGCTGGACGGCAAAACGCTTTACGTCGTTGGTAGCCATAATGCAAACGCTCAGCGTCTCATTGCGCTGGATCTGGCAACAAAGCAAGAAACGGTGATAGCCGAAGACCCGCAGTATGATGTCGGCGGCATTGTTACCCATCCCACAAGCCGCAAACTTCAGGCAGTTGCGTTCTACAAAGACAAGCTGGAGTGGCAAATTTTAGACGATGCAATTCAAGCAGATTTCGAGACGCTATCGCAAATTCGATTACCCCATGGGGAAACTGCGGAGCAATCGAGTGAATATGGCATCAGCAGCCGCACGCTGGCAGACGATCGCTGGCTCGTTTCCTACACGACCGATGATGGTCCAGTGTATTACTACGTGTACGATCGCGAGACAAAGCAAGCAACGCTTTTATTCAGCAATAAACCAATTCTGGAGACGCTGCCGTTAACTTCGATGCAGCCCGTTTCCTACACTGCAAGAGATGGTCTCACCATTCACGGCTATCTCACCTTACCCAAAAATGCACCGCAAAATCTTCCGGCAGTACTGCTGGTTCACGGTGGACCCTGGGCGCGGGATACCTGGGGTTATGATCCAGAGGCACAGTGGCTTGCCAATCGCGGCTATGCCGTCCTGCAAGTCAACTTCCGAGGATCGACGGGCTACGGCAAGGCGTTTCTCAATGCGGGCAACCGGGAATGGGCAGGCAAAATGCACGACGACCTGCTAGATGGGGTAAAGTGGCTAAGCGATCAAGGCATTGCTGATCCGCAAAAGATCGCGATTATGGGTGGCTCGTATGGCGGCTATGCAACGCTGGTCGGTTTGACCTTTACGCCAGAGGTTTTTGCGGCAGGTGTGGACATTGTGGGTCCGAGCAGCCTGATTACCTTAATGCAGAGCATTCCCCCCTACTGGGAACCTTTGAAGGCACAGTTTTATCACCGGGTCGGCAATCTAGACCAGGAACCGGATTTCCTCAAATCCCGATCGCCCCTCTTCTTTATCGATCGCATTCAAAAACCACTGCTGATCGGTCAAGGAGCCAACGACCCGCGCGTTAAGCAAGCAGAAAGCGATCAGATTGCCGAGGCAATGCGATCGGCTGGAAAGCCCGTCGAGTATGTGCTCTACCCTGATGAAGGACACGGCTTTGCTCGCCCCGAAAACCGCCTGCATTTTTTCGCAGTTGCAGAAGAGTTTCTGGCAAAATATTTGGGCGGACGCTGTGAGCCGATCGGTGAGATTCCTGGAACAACAGGCGTCATGAAATAAACTGCATTCTGCGGCAGTGAAGCGGCTGTGAATCAATCGGGCCATTAGTTTGAATCTTCGGGTTTGAACCTTCGGGTTTGAATCTTGGGTGTTCGCAAAGAACAAGTGACCCAGAGCGAATTATCCGTGATTGATCACAGCCAGTCATTCCATCCATTTCATTTTGTCTCCGGATCGATATCGATCGCCAAAGCAATGGGGCTATCTGTCCTGGGTCTTTTGCCTTACCTGGAAGCAGTATGGGGTAAGCAAGTTTTTGCCAGCGTTGTCCCGCTTGTGCAGCAAAAGATTGATCGGCTTGCGCGCAATCGACTTTAATGCAGTGAGTAAGGGTCTTATTCGCCCATGCTCTGAACATGCTCTAGATATGAGCAGAATATAAATTGATATAGATATTAATCGATCGCGATGCGGATGAAAGGACTTGAACCTTCACTTCTTGCGAAACTAGAACCTAAATCTAGCGCGTCTACCAATTCCGCCACATCCGCAAATTTTTTGCTTAATCATCATAGCACATAGTGTTTTTTAGAAGAAGTGAAGAACGCGAAATCGCATGAAACGGTAAACTTTTGAAAATCACCATCCCGATCGCCTTATGCCTCACCCTTCTCATCCCGCGACTCGTGGCTCGATCGCCGCAGGACATCCGCTCACCGTTGAAGCTGGAATGGAGATGTTTCGCTTGGGCGGCAATGCGTTTGATGCAGTGGTGGCAGCGGTGTGTGCCTCGTTTATCGCAGAGCCAATGCTGACTTCTCCGGCAGGCGGTGGTTTTTTGCTGGCGCACGCTCAGAGTGGTCAGGATATTTTGTTTGATTTTTTTACCCAAACGCCTGGCCAGAAGCGCAATCCTGCCGAGGTTGATTTTTATCCGGTGCTGGTCGATTTTGGCGGCGTGTTGCAGGAGTTTCACATTGGGCTGGGGTCGATCGCCACACCGGGAATGATGGCAGGACTATTTCGGGTGCAGCAGCAGTTGGGGCGATTGCCCTGGTCGGTGGTACTGGAGCCAGCAATTCATCTGGCGCGACAGGGGGTTGAAGTTACGACCTTTCAGGCGTATAACCTGAAGATTCTCAGTCCGATCATTTTTGCCTCAGCCGCCGCGCGTCATCTTTATATGCCTGGGGGAACGCTAGTGCGAGCGGGCGATCGATTGGTCTTGTCCGATCTGGCAAACACACTGGAAGAACTAGCGATCGGAGGCGCGGACTCGTTTTATCGGGGAGACATTGCCCATCAAATCGTGAAAGACTGTCAGGCGCAGGGCGGATATCTGACCCAGACCGACCTCGAACAGTATCGCGTGATCGAGCGAAAACCGCTGAAAACGAATTATCGAGGTCATACGGTTATCACAAATCCGCCACCCAGTGCAGGAGGCACGCTGATCGCCTTTGCCTTCAGGTTGCTAGAGCAGGCGGATCTATCCCGATTCAAGTTTGGGTCGATCGCCCATCTCCAAATTCTGGCAGACACGATGCGGCTGACTAATATGGCGCGTTTGGCAGGCTATGACCAGCAGCTTGATCAGCCTGATTTTGCCGATCGCTTTCTGGCAGCTGAGCATCTGGCGCAGTATGAGCAGCTGCGAACCTGTCTTGCGGGACTGAATCTGGGCGATGCCGTTCAGTTGGAAAACAGTCCGTGGGAAAACAAGTGGGGCAGCACAACTCATGTGAGCGCGATCGATCAGGACGGCAACGCAGCCAGCATGACCTCCTCAAACGGCGAAGGCTCTTCCTATGTCATTCCGGGGACGGGCATCATGATGAACAATATGCTGGGCGAATCTGACCTGCACCCGATCGGGTTTCATCAGTGGCGCGAAAATGTGCGAATTGCTTCGATGATGGCTCCAACAATGATTTTGCAGAACGGACAGCCTGAGATCGTGCTGGGGTCGGGCGGCTCTAACCGAATCCGAACCGCAATCCTACAGGTGATCTCCAATCTGCTCGATTTTAAGATGCCCGTGGCTGAAGCGGTGGCTGCGCCAAGAGTTCACTGGGAAAATGGCATTTTTAACCTGGAGCCAGGACTGCTCCCCGACGAAATTCATTTCTCGGTTCAGGGAGCGGAACCGTTTCGGGCGGGTTCTTTGCCAAACCGTTCTCCCTTTAATCAATTTCCCTTTGATCAGACGGTTGAGTGCTGGCAGTCACAGAATATGTTTTTTGGCGGGGTTCATGCAGTCACCTCTAGCCAGGGCAGTATGACAGGCGCAGGCGATGCCCGACGAGGTGGAGCGGTGGGAGTTGTCGAGAGCCGTCTTGAACCGTCCTGAACCACAATAAAAGAAAGGCATTTTGTGCCCCTGTTTTGTGCCCCTGTTTTGTGCCCTTATGTTTCGCTCTCCGATCGCATCTCGTTTAGCCCCGTCCTCCGCCAGAGAAAACGCTTCCCGCTTCTGGCAGAAAGGAATACTGGCGATCGTCGGCATCCTGTTTTTTGTCGATCTGCTGATTTTTCTGTTTGCAGAACGCCTCTGGTTCCAAGAAGTTGACTATTTGTCCGTTTTCACAACTCGCCTGCAAGCACAGCTCATGCTAGCAGTTGTCACGGTAGGGATCAGTCTGGCAGTGTGGGGCACTCAGTGGCGACAGGCACAGCATTATGCCAAAGCACTGCCTGATCCCGGTGTTTCTCATCGCAAGGGGATGGTGCGGCTATTTCCGCTGATTCTGCTGCTGAGTTTGACGATCGCGCTGCTGGGGGTTGAGTATGGGCAGGCCATGGTGCAGCACTGGCATCCTCGCTTTGCCGCTTCTGCGATCGGGGAAGTCGTTGCCTATCGATCGCCATCAGTTCCAGAGCCGTTTCGTCCGCAGGCGGTGGCAGATTGGATTGGAAAAATCGTGGGGCAGCAAGGTGGGGGACTGTGGGGAGGGGCAGGGGTGGCGGCACTCACGACCGGGCTGCTGCTGCTACCTCGGTTTGTTTTGGGGACGATCGCCCTGCTGCTAAGTCTCGGTTTTGGACTGGTGATGTCTGAACAGTGGACGACGATTCTGGCAGGCTTGCATCCCACTTCTTTCAACCAGATCGATCCCGTTTTCGGCAGAGACCTGAGCTTTTTTATTTTTACCCTGCCCTGCTGGCAGCTTTTGCAGTTCTGGCTGGTCGGGCTATCTGTGCTGACGTTCGGTTCGGTGCTGCTGCTTTATTTGCGATCGAACGACAGCCTTAGTCGCGGCGAATTCGGGGGCTTTCCACAGGCGCAGCGGCATCATTTGTATCGGCTGGGCGGCTTTTGGCTGCTGACGGTTGCCCTGAGCCAATGGCTCGATCGCTATCGCCTGCTGTTCTCGCCGCTGGGGATTTCCTACGGGGCAAGCTTCACCAACCTCAGCATCGAATTACCTGTTGATACGGGGCTAAGTTTACTTGCACTCCTGCTGTCGATCGGCTCCTTCATACTGGGTTTCGGCTGGCACCCTAGAAAACGCGGTACAGGCAGGCAAATCTCTACAAAATCGGCTCCTTCAGTCCGACGCGATCGTGAACTGCTTCCTCGACGGGGAAAGCAAACTTCGGCAGACCCCGAATTTCAGTTTTCTAATATTGCTTATCCGATCGCCAATTCCCGTGGTTCTTCTGGCGTTGCTTCTCGCTCCCGTTCCTTCCGCTCTAGCTTGCCTCAGCCCGAAGCACAACCTCAGCGATTACGCCTGACTCCCCTGACTGCCCTGATCACCTTTGGTATCGCAGCCGCGATCGGCGGAGAAATTTTACCTTTTGCCGTTCAGCGACTAGTCGTGCAGCCCAACGAGCTTCAGGTCGAGCAGCCCTATCTAGAGCGAACGATTGCCCTTACCCGCGAAGCCTTTGACCTGAACAAAATCGATGTTGAGACGTTTAACCCAGAACCAACGCTTGCCGCCGCCGATATTCAGCAAAATGACCTGACGATCGATAACATCCGCCTGTGGGACACGCGCCCCCTACTGGAAACCAACCGCCAGCTTCAGCGCATTCGCCCCTATTATGAGTTTCCGGGGGCAGATATCGATCGCTACAGGCTGCTCAACGAAGACGGGACAATTACCCAGCAGCAGGTTTTGATTGCTGCCCGCGAACTGGATTTTGATACGGTTCCAGAAGTGGCAAAAACCTGGGTGAATCAGCATTTGGTTTACACCCACGGATACGGCTTTACGGTCAGTCCGGTGAATCAGGTTGCTGAAGGCGGGCTGCCCGAATACTACATTCAGGGCATTCCTGGCAGCCCCAGCAGCGATCGCATTGCCAGCAGCATTCCGGTGGGCAAACCGCGTATTTATTTCGGTGAGCTGACGAAATCCTACGTGATGACCCCGACTCGCACTCCCGAACTGGATTATCCCAGCGGCAGCGAAAATGTGTATAACCTGTACGACGGGCGCGGTGGTGTGGCGATCGGTCAACAGTGGCAGCGATTGCTCTTTGCGGAATATCTGCGCGATTGGCGGATGCTGTTTAACAATGATTTGACAACCGAAACTCGCCTGCTGTTTCGCCGCCGCATTCAGGAGCGGGTTCAGACGATCGCCCCATTTCTACGATTTGACAGCAACCCTTATCTGGTGGTCGCCGATGTCGGCAATAAGCAATGGCAGCGCGGAGCAGCCCGTCAGGTTTCGCCGCTGCCAGATGAGGGCTATTTGTACTGGATGATCGATGCCTACACAACGAGCGAGCGATTTCCTTATTCTGACCCGCTGGGAAATGAGTTTAACTATGTGCGAAATTCGGTAAAAATCCTGATTGATGCTTATCACGGCTCGGTCAATTTCTACGTCGCCGACCCCACCGATCCGATCATTCAGACCTGGCAGCAAATCTTTCCCGATCTGTTTCAGCCTTTGAGCGCAATGCCCGAAGCCTTGCAGCAGCACATTCGCTATCCAGTGGATCTGTTTCAGGTGCAGTCTAATCATTTGATGACATATCACATGATCGATCCGGTGGTGTTTTATAACCGGGAAGATTTGTGGCGTGCGCCTAACGAAATTTACGGAAATCAGCCCCAGCGCGTTGAGCCGTATTACCTGATTACCAAGCTGCCGATCGCCTCCAGTGAAGAATTTGTGCTGCTCTATCCCTTTACCCCGGCTCAGCGCAATAACTTGATTGCGTGGATGGCAGCGCGATCGGACGGCGAACAGTACGGCAGAATGCTGCTCTACGTGTTTCCCAAGCAGGAGTTAGTGTTTGGTCCAGAGCAGATCGAAGCCCGGATTAATCAGGACCCGGTTATTTCGCAGCAAATCACCCTCTGGAACCGGCAACGCTCTCGTGCGACACAAGGCAATCTGCTAGTCATTCCGATCGAGCAATCGCTGCTGTACGTGGAGCCGCTTTATCTTGAAGCGGAGCAAAACCAGCTCCCGACCCTGGTGCGTGTTATTGTTGCCTTTGCCAACCGGATTGCCATGGCCGAAACGCTTGAACAGTCACTCAAGGCAATTTTTCAGCCGCCTGAAGCCGCCGCCCCGATCGTGCGATCGGTTGAAGATGGAGCGTTGCCCGTGGATTAGGTAGAAGCAAGTTGAGCGTTACCTAACCCAAAGGGAATGACTAGCGCGAGGAGAATGAGCGCAAAGGCAGTTAGGGCAAAGAGAATTAGCGTGAAAAATAGAGTGGATCATCCCAGCCATATTCGGGATCATTGCCATTGGTCATCGATGCAATTGGGGCGATTGGGGCAGGAGCAGAAGCAGGCGGGGCAGGCATCGACGGGGCAGGAGCAGTCGGACGAACCGCCGCAGAAGCTCTAGCCGTTTGAGCAGATCGGCTACCCATGCCTCGATCCGCTGAAGTGCGCTCGTGCCACGAAGAGCCGCCCTGAGCTGCCCGAAAAGCTGCCCGCTTGATTGCCCGCTCCACCGCAGAAGGCAGTGTTTCCCACTGAATATCATCATCTTTGAGCAAGTGGCGCACCTGTTTCAGCACGTCGCTCAGGGGGGCGGCCTGATTCTGCTTCAGGGGGGTGTATCGCCGCAAAGGGTCACGTCGAACTGCCGCGATCGCCCTCTGGACTGCCTGCGTAATCTGGGGCGAAAACTTGATTTTGCCTTTTTGAATCTGG
>NZ_JACJOR010000322.1:0-20749 GCF_014695615.1 Leptolyngbya sp. FACHB-711 | reverse complement strand
AAAGCCAGGGTCAATTGGAGATTTTCCAGTGCAGGTGCGCGCATTCGGTTAGGGCATCTCTATCCTAAATTAAAGCATGCTAACTAGGCAAAGTTTATTTGGTGAACTACTAGCTTTGGGGGAACTAATCCTCCAAGCCCCCAGCATTGGGGGATTTAGGGGGAGATGCAGGAGCTTAGTTGGGTTCTTCATATTTCTATTCAGCAACGCTTAAAATCCCAATAAAAAAGCCCGCATTAGCAGGCTTCTGTCTTCTCAACTTTAGAATTCAGATCGATCGACCAATCCCACTACGCTCGCACTTTTGCCTCACGATTCTTGAAGTAGAACCGGAAGAACAATTTTTCGAGTTCGACCCAAACGAACATCAACGAGCTGAAACCAATACAAATTAGCAGCTCAAATGGGCTGAGATAGTGAGTTCCAAAAAAGTCTTGGAGAGGCGGCACATACACCAGTGCAAGCTGTAGAAGGCTGGTTAAGCCCACTGCGAGCAGCAGGAACGGATTGGTGAACGGGTTAAGCTCGATCGTCAAGCGAGAATTCGAGCGAATTGCCAATGCGTGCCCCATTTGTGCCAGACAAAGCGTGGTGAAGACCATCGTTTTCCAGCGATCGCGCACCAGCAGTTCTGTTTGCACCTGCTCGGTGTAGCCATATGCCCAGACCATCAGCGAGATCGCGATAATTGCCAGCACGATTCCAATTCGCACCATGTATGAGCCCAGTCCCCGCGCAAAGATGCTCTCTTTCGGGTCGTGGGGCGGACGGTTCATCACGTTCGGTTCCGCAGGTTCAACCGCTAAGGCAAGTGCAGGTAAACCATCCGTAACCAGGTTCATCCAAAGGATTTGTAGGGGAGTCAGGGGAACACCACCCGCACCCAGAAGCGGGGAAGCGGCGATCGTCAGCACTTCTCCAATGTTCGATCCCAGAATGTACTTAATAAAGCGGCGGATATTCGTATAAACAACCCGTCCTTCTTCGACCGCAGAAACGATCGTGGCAAAGTTATCGTCCAGCAGCACCATATCGCTGGCTTCTTTGCTCACATCGGTTCCGGTAATGCCCATCGCGATCCCGATATCGGCTTGCTTCAGGGCAGGTGCGTCGTTCACCCCGTCTCCGGTCATGGCGGCAATTTTGCCTCGATTCTGGAGCGCCTGCACGATTCGCAGCTTGTGTTCGGGTGCAACGCGAGCGTAGATGCCAACGCGATCGACCTGCTGCTCTAGTTCCTGCTGGCTAAACCGCTCCAGTTCCCGCCCAGTCAGCACTGCATCACCTGGATAAGAAATGCCCAAATCTTCTGCAATTGCCTGTGCAGTAAGCTGGTGATCTCCGGTAATCATCACCGGACGAATGCCTGCCGTCCGACAGCGGGCTACGGCATCGCGCACTTCGGGTCGGGGCGCATCAAGCATATCCACCAGCCCCAGCCAGACCATATCCTGTTCTGCGTTGTCCTCATTGCCTTCGGGAAGCATCTGGGTCAGCGGTCTGGCAGCAAAGCCCAAAACCCGCAGTCCGCGTCCGGCAAGCTGGTTGTTTTGTTCTAGAATCTGCTGACGCTGCGCCTCGGTCAGAGTCTCAACGCGATCGCCCACCATCACCTGCTGACACCGCTCCAGCACCAGTTCAGGCGATCCTTTACAGAACATCACCAGCGGCGAATTGGGAGACAACAACGTCGGGAATTGCTGGTGCATTTCTCCGGTCGCATCTTTGACGACAACGCTCATCCGTTTGCGTTCGGAAGAAAAGGGAAACTCGCCCACCCGGGGAAGCTGATTATTCAGTGGCTCTTTCATCAGTCTGGCTTTGCCGCCGACAACCAGCAATGCGCCCTCGGTTGGGTCGCCGATGATTGCCCATTGACCCTTTTCAGTTTGCAGAGCCGCATCGTTACACAAAACACAAGCCAGCAGAAGAGCTTGAAGATCGGCTTTATCGGGAGCCTCGATCGGTTTCGTTTCGCCCGGATGGAAAAACTGCCCTTCAGGAACGTAGCCTTCGCCCGTCACCTGAAGCGACCCAGAGAGCGGATGCACCGACTGCACCACCATTTTGTTTTGGGTCAGCGTTCCGGTCTTGTCCGAACAAATCGTTGTCACCGAACCCAGGGTTTCTACCGCAGGCAGTTTACGGATGAGAGCCTGACGGCGCACCATTCGCTGCGTTCCCAGTGCCAGGGTGACGGTAATGACTGCAGGCAGACCTTCGGGAACGACCGCAACCGCCATACTGAGCGACACTTCCAGGAAGTCGCGGAGCTGTCCAATTCCGGTCGCCAAAACCCCGCCAATGACGACGATCGCCACCAGTGCCAGGGCACCTGAAACCAGAACCTTGCTGAGCTGGTCCATCCGCTGCTGGAGCGGAGTCGGCTCAGATTGAACGCCCTGAAGCAGAGTGGCAATTTTGCCCAGCTCGGTTCGCATTCCCGTTCCCGTCACCAGGACATTGCCGCGCCCATTTACAACTTCGGTTCCCTGAAACACCATATTGACCCGATCGCCCAGTGAAGCATCCTGGGGTAGTTGGGCGTTTGCCTGCTTGACGACGGCGTGGGCTTCTCCCGTCAGGGCAGCTTCCCGAACTTGCAGGTTCGCCGCTTCCAGCAAACGACCATCGGCGGCAATTTGCACTCCGGCTTCCACCATCATCACATCGCCCGGAACCACATCCTTTGCATCAATTTCGCTGATTCTGCCGTCGCGCAGCACCCGCACACGGGGCGAAGCTAAATTCTTCAGCGCAGCCAGAGCTTTTTCAGCGCGGCTTTCCTGCACGTAACCCAAAATGCCGTTGAGAATGACGATCGCCAGAATTGCAATCGTGTCTTTAAAGGGAATTTCATCTGGCGAAGCAGTGCCTGCCCGGAGATCGATTAAGTCCAGCACGCCGGAAATAAGGGCAACTGCAATCAGCATGATCAGCATAATGTTCTTAAACTGATCAAGCAAAATTTCCCAAGAGCTGCGCCCGCTTGTCTCTTCTAGCTCGTTGAGACCATATTGCCGCTGCCGTTCGGCGATTTGTTCTGGGGATAATCCTGCTTGTCGATCGCCCTGAAGAATTTGGACCGCTTTATCAGCTTCCAGTGTGTACCAGAGTGGAGTTTGAGAAGACGGAACATCGGTAGTCATGAATCAGCTCACAGGAAATTTTGAAGGTCTGGGAATAAGAAGGGCTAGTCGTTATGAAAAAGACTCATCAGACCCATCCTATTGCGATCAGGATAAGCTCCGCTATTATTTTGCGGCTAGCAATTTAACAATATTCTCTTCTAAGGATAACTATTAAAAAAAGATAAAACGTAAAACCTGGAGAAGTAAATTGTTTGGGGCACAACCTATTCCTGCATAATAAGCGCCAGAGAATAGGAGCAATCCGCACTCCTTTAATATTTAGTTTTGTATCTTTTACTCAATAAATAATAAATTGTAGTTTTTGCTACAGTTTTTCGGGAAAGATAGAGATAGCAGGACAGACCATCGCTTCAAATCATCACTTCAAACCATCGCTTCAGTCGTCTCCTGCTCAGCCATTGAGAAGTCATTGAGAATTTCCGCAATGAGGAGGCATCGAATGTCTAACCCAAACTCCGGCACGATCGCTCATCAAGTGTCCGGTTCTCTTTTATCTGACGCAAATACTCGACTTGAAAAAGCTTTGCGCTACGTGACGATCGGCGAAGATGCGATCGAACGGCTCAGAGCACCCAAAGCTAGCCTTACCGTCTCGATCCCAGTGAGAATGGATGACGGTTCGCTACGTGTTTTTCAGGGCTATCGCGTCCGCTATGACGACAGCCGGGGTCCAACAAAAGGTGGGATTCGCTTTCATCCGGGCGTGACGCTCGACGAAGTTGAATCTTTAGCATTTTGGATGACCTTTAAATGTGCCGTGCTGAATCTGCCGTTTGGCGGCGCAAAGGGTGGCGTGACCGTGAATCCTAAGGAGCTGTCTAAATTTGAGCTAGAAAGCCTGAGCCGAGGCTACATTGACGCGATCGCCGACTTTATTGGACCCGATGTGGATATTCCCGCCCCCGATGTCTACACGAATGCCATGATCATGGGCTGGATGATGGATCAGTACAGCACGATCCGCAGGCAAATTACCCCTGGAGTTGTGACGGGCAAACCGATCACCATGGGCGGCAGCCTCGGACGTGAAACTGCAACCGCAATGGGGGCTTTCTTCTCGATCCAAACACTGATGCCGAAGCTCGATCGCAAACCTAGCGAAACGACGGTAGCTGTCCAGGGATTTGGCAATGCTGGAGCAGTTTTGGCAGAATTGCTCTACCGGGCAGGCTACAAAGTCGTGGCGGTCAGTGATTCGCAGGGCGGCGTTTATGCAGCACAAGGACTGGATATCCCCAGCGTCCGCCAAATCAAAGACGCAACACGCGGCATCAAAGCAGTTTATTGCAGGGGCAGCGTGTGCAGCCAGATTGACCATGAAGTCATCACCAATGGGCAACTGCTCGAACTGGATGTTGATATCTTGATCCCGGCTGCGCTCGAAAACCAGATCACTGCTGAGAACGCCGATCGCATTCAGGCGAGATACATTTTCGAGGTGGCAAACGGACCCATTACATCGGCAGCCGACGCAATTTTGGAAAGCAAGGGAATTCAGGTGTTTCCCGATATTTTGGTCAATGCGGGCGGCGTCACAGTTAGCTACTTTGAGTGGGTGCAAAACCGCAGCGGGCTTTACTGGAGCCTGGAAGAAGTGAACCGCCGCCTCAATGAAAAAATGACCGAGGAAACCGAGCGGATTTGGGTAACGGCAAAAGAGCTTTCCTGCTCAATGCGAACCGCCGCCTATGTTCATGCCCTCGATCGCCTGGGACAAGCTCTGCGGACACGAGGTACGCGGGAAGACTACCGCAGCTAAGCTTGCCAATTCAGTCAGGAATCCTTCCGCAAAAAAAGTGACGATCGCACGAGTCCCCCTTATACTTTTGGAACGGTCAGATTCATGCACTTGGCTGTGGTGGAAAACTCCTTTATCTAGCGTTAGTCGTGCTGAATTAATGGGATCGTGCTATAGCAGTAGAGATTAAATTCTGAAGGGTCATTCTAAAAGGTGAAAGGCTATGACGGCTGTGCTTGATCCCAGTGCTGCTCGGCGGAAATCGTCCCGCTCCTCAACAGCACCCCGTCGGAAAAATTCGGCAACGCGATCTTCACTTCGAGGAACTGCGAAGCAATCGACTCGGGGAGAGGCGAAGCAAGGTAGAGCGAAAGTGGTTCCGCTGCGGCAAACCAATCCTGTCTCAGATCCTGCTTCAGACCTGACGATTTCGGCAGGAAAACTGCGATCGATCGCCCCAGAAGCCAACTTGCGCCATCTGGAGCAATCTTCCTTAGGGAAAGCCACAACCCGTTCGGCTGCAAAGCGATCGTCAGTGCGAAGCCTGCCCCAGCCCCAGCCGCTTCCCCTCTGGCTGCGGGGACTGTTTGCCTTACAGCAGGGATCAACGCTGATTACGCTCTTGCTGGTGATTGCAGGACTGGGCGTTTATGGCTGGACGGTTTACACCCAGCAGCGATGGAGCGACGCTTATCGGCAGCTCGAGCGATTGCAGAAGCGGGAACGGCAGTTTCTCACGACTAACGAAGTTCTTAAAAATCAGATGGCAGAGCAGGCAGAAAAGCCGGGAACAGGTTTAGTGCCACCCGACCCCAACAGCACAATTTTCCTCAGTCCTGCCCCCCTGCGTCCTGCGACTGCCCCTGAAGTAACCCCTATGCCGGATACTCCAATTCCTGCCCGTCCTTTGGGCTATTAATTCGGCATTTTCTGTTTAACATTTTTTGACATTTAATGTTGAGCAGAATTTTTCTGTTCAGATTATCGTTCTGGCATCACTCCCTGTTTCGAGTTGGTCGATGGCTACTCCTCCTTTCCCGTTTTCTGCTCAATCTGCTGCCCAATTTTCGCGCCGTGCCTCTGCCCGAAGTCGCCGTCGTGCCTCAGGAACTCCAATTCCGCAGCAGCGATCGTCCCGCCGGGAAAACCGCTTTAGCTCGGTTTCTGTAGCGCGTTCTCGATCGAAAAACCCCATTCGACGCGATCGAGTCCAGCGCGATCGAAAAGTTTCGGGTTCTGGTTCCGGTTCTTTTGGGATTTCGCCAAAGGTGCAGCGGCAGCGATTGCTGATTGTCTGGCTGATTATGCTGGGTGCAATGCTGCTTTTGCTGCTCAATTTGCTGAAAATTCAAGTATTCCAGGCAGGGATGCTGCAAGAACGAGCAAAAGAACAGCAGGTGCTCGATCTGCGCCCGGTCATGCCCCGTCGTCCGATTGTGGATCGATCCGGGAATGTGCTGGCGATCGATCAGCCCGTTTATACGCTATTTGCCCATCCTTTTCTGTTTAACGAAGCTAAAGAGAAGGTTGCCGCAGACTTGGCGCCGATCGTGGGACAGTCGGTGCAGCAGTTAATGGACAAATTTAAAGCTCAGGAAAGCGGTATTCGAGTTCGGGATGATATTTCAGAAGATACCCAGGAGCGAATTGCAACTCTGGGGTTCGACGGCTTAGAGTTGGTTCCTGAGCAGGAAAGGATTTATCCGCAGCAGGCTCTTTTTCCGGAAATTGTGGGATTTGTGAATGCCGATCGCCAGGGTCAGTCCGGCGTTGAAGCTTCTCTAGAACCTCAGATTGAGCAGTCGATCGCGTCAATGACGCTCAGACGATCGGGTGATGGGGGAATTGTGCCCATTAACCTGCCCGAGCATTTTCTTCAGCATCAGAAAGACGATTTGCGGCTTCAGCTTACAGTAGACAGTCGGCTTCAGCGGGCGGCTCGTTCTGCGTTGGATGGGCAAATGCAGAAGTACAACGCCAAGCGGGGAGCTGTGGTGGTTATGGATGTGCAGGACGGCTCAATTCGATCGCTGGTCTCCGCCCCTGCCTTTGATCTCAACAAGTTTTATGAAGCAAAAATCGAGCAGCTGAAAAACTGGATTTTGACCGACCTATATGAGCCGGGGTCAACCTTTAAGCCCGTTAACGTGGCGATCGCGCTGGAATCTGGAGCTGTGGGTTCCGATGCTTCTTTCTACGACGAAGGGGCGATCGAAGTAGACGGTTGGCCCATTCAAAACGCAGACTTTAGCTACGCAGGCGGGCGCGGACAGCTTTCCCTCACTGAAATCTTGCAGCATTCCAGCAACGTGGGCATGGTGCATTTGATGGAAACGCTACAGCCCGGTGTGTACTACGGCTGGCTCGAAAAGCTGAAGATCAATCAGCCAACAGAAATTGATCTGCCCTCGGAAGCGACCGGGCAGCTTAAGGACTACACGCAGTTTACCGAATCCGTGATTGAACCCGCGACCACCGCATTTGGACAAGGCTTTTCGCTCACGCCGATCAAACTGCTTCAGCTTCACGCCATGCTGGCAAACGGTGGTAAGCGAGTTACGCCCCATGTGGTGAGAGGCTTGGTTGACCCCCATGAAAGCCTGGTCTGGAAGCCGGACCTGCCTACGCCCGAAGCAGTCTTCTCACCCAAAACGGCAAACGCCGTACTGAACATGATGGAACACGTTGTTGAGGAAGGAACCGGAAAGGCTGCTCAGATTCCTGGCTACCGCATCGCTGGAAAGACGGGAACCGCTCAGAAAGCAAGCCCCGACGGAGGCTATATCGACGGCGCACGCATCACCAGCTTTGTTGGCATTTTCCCGGTTGAGGCTCCCCGTTATGTGGTGCTGGCAGTAGTCGATGAGCCGCAGGGCGATGATGCTTATGGTTCAACTGTCACTGCACCGATCGTCAAATCCGTCATGGAGTCGATTATTGCGATCGACCATCTCCCCCCTGCCAAGCCCACTGATCAGCCCCAGGAAGAACCCGCACAACCTTAAACCTCACTTCTTATCTCCTCATCCCCTTACTCTCACCTCCTAGTACCGCTCCAGCAACATCCCCACCTCCTCCTCCAGCGTCATTTCCTGCATCGCTGCCCATTCTGCTTGCCGTACTGCCAGAAATGCCTGTGTCAGCGGGGTTCCCAGCGCGTTCAAAAGATGCTCATCCTGCTTCAGATGCTCGATCGCCTCACCCAGCGTTGAAGGTAAGCGATCGATCTTGCGCTGCTGCCGTTCTGCTTTTGAGAAATTACCGGGATCGATCGTCACTTCTTCACCCGGCGTGAGGGCGCGTCGGATACCGTCCAGCCCAGCAGCGACCGTGGCTCCCAGAGCCAAATAGGGATTGGCAGACGCATCCACGGTTTTTAGTTCCAGATGGGTCGGACTCGGTGGAACGGGACTGCTCGGAATCCGAACGGCTGCTTCCCGGTTGTCTTTGCCCCAGCAGCGAAACGCGCCGCTCCAGAAGTGAGGCTGCAACCGACGGTAGGAATTGACGCTGGGTGTCGTGATTGCCATCAGCGCAGGCAAATGATCGAGGATCCCGGCAACAAAAGCCAGGGCGATCGGACTCAGTTCACCCGGTTGCTGTGGGTCAGGCATGAGATTTGCCCCCTGCCGCCACAAACTTAGATGCAGATGACAACCGCTGCCTGCCTGGTTTGCAAAGATCTTGGGCAAAAACGAAGCAATCAGCTCATGCTGAAGGGCAACACCATGAACGGTTTCGCGAAACGCAATCTGCTGATCGGCGGCTGTGAGTGCCCCAGTATAGCGAATCGAAATTTCATGCTGACCGTGGCCGGACTCTGGATAATACCGCTCGACTGCAATTCCCTGGGCGATCAGGGCAGCCACGATGTCATCAATCACAGCTCGATTTTGATCCATACTCAGCGACGCACCAAACAGCGTGCGATCGACGGGCGCAATTCCCTCGCTGCTGCGGGACAGCAGATAAAACTCGTTCTCAAACGCTGCTTTCACCTCTAAGCCGATTGCCTGTGCCTGAGCAATCATGCGCTGCAAAAAACTGCGCGGACAAAGTGCCCAGGGTTGCCCCTCACGCATCATCTTTCCCACCACACGGGCATGACCGGGGGCATAGGGCAATAGCGCAAGCGTAGACCAATCCGGCACTAGCCAGGCTTCTCCCACCGGACCCAAACCACTCTCTGGCGCAGGCGCATCAGCCATCACGGGAACGGCTTGTTGGGCGATCGAAATCCCAATGCCCCAATCCTGATGTTCTTCCAAAAATGCCGTATGAAATGCCTTCGCCCGAATCACATTCGCATTATCACACCAGACAATCCGCACAAAGCGCACTGCTGCTGAATCAAGGAGCCGCTGCCAGTCTTGCATCATCGCTTTCACCATTGATTCTGCCTGAGTTTGAAAGCCATTGTGACGGGGAGTTCTATCTTTGGCAAGCAGATTCTATAGTCCGCATTGCTCATCTATATCACTGTTGTATGACTGTGTTTTAGTGTCGCCTTTGAGAATTAGCTACTTTAGAAGCCAAGAATTTTTAACACAAATTGCTAACGCTCATTGGATGACAAGCTAAACAGCCTATTCTTGCGCCTTTGGTTGAAAAAATAATGATTGAAAGAATAGCTTTTACTAAAGCGGCTGTCCAAAAAATTTGGATTCAGCAAAGTTCAAAACTCGGGCAGATCGTAGAAGCCTTCTGTAATCTTTCTTTAGGGCAAAAGACATTTCAAAGATGCCTTGAGACAAGCAGAGCAGCAAACGGATAAAGGATTTTAGCATTGTTTTACTTAACCTCACCGATCGCCTCTAAATATCACCTCTAAATAAAAACCATTTCACATCGCCCCAATTCCCTCTCAACGTAATGGAATTGCGACAATAATGAAGGAAAGTCTCTCAAAAAATGTGCGATGTATTTGACTTGGCTCGACACTAATTCCTGGCTGATTGAAATGGCAGGACAAAAAATCCTGCTCGATCCCTGGCTTGTAGGGTCGCTGATGTTTGGCAAGATGTCCTGGCTGTTTAAGAGCGATCGTCGCTCCCAGCGTGCCATTCCTGATGCAATTGATCTGATTTTGCTCTCCCAGGGACTTGAAGACCATGCCCATCCGCCTACGCTAGAGCAGCTCGATCGCCAGATTCCTGTCGTTGCTTCTCCAAATGCGGCGAAAGTGGTGAATCGGTTGGGCTACGCGCAGGTAACGGCTCTGGCACACGGCGAAAGCTTCACGCTGGCAAACGCGCTCAAGATTCAGGCAGTACCCGGTTCTTTGGTCGGACCGACGCTGGTTGAGAATGGCTATGTGCTAACCGATCTTCAGCAAGGTACTTCGCTTTATTATGAACCGCACGGCAACCACGCCCCGATGCTGAAAGCACTTGCGCCGATCGATGTGGTGATTGCGCCGATCGTAGATTTGCAGCTTCCGATCGTGGGGGCAGTGATTCGCGGCAGAAGTGCGACGGTTGAACTGGCAAAAGTCCTGAATCCTAAAGTAATTCTGCCCACCGCAGCTGGGGGCGATATTGAGATGAGCGGTATTCTTCCCGGTCTACTTAAGGCAGAAGGCAGTGCGGCGGAACTACAATCACGCCTGGCAGCAGCAAAGCTCTCAGCACAGGTGATCGAGCCGAAACCAGGCGATCGATTAGAAGTGCCGATCGCCTGATTTTTGTTTGATCATCGCTGAAACTCAGACCCTACGAGGCAGAAACCGAAACGCAATCGGCAGAGCCTTCCGAGAGTTCGCCGCCAAGCTGCCGCAGGGAATTTTCTAAATCCTGGGTAAGGTTTTGGGCACGCTGTTTCACGTTACCCTGCCCATATTGATTCACCTCAAGCGGTTTGCCGATCGCGATCTTAACCGGACAGCCCCAAGTGGGAAACTCCTGCCCATACTCCAGATGAATCGGCACAATTTTAACGCCCAATCCAGGCTGATTTCCTTCGGCTTGCAGCGCGAGTCTTGCGAGTCCGGGCTTCAGCGGGTGAACCTGATGGTCGCGAAAGATTCCCCCCTCTGGAAAGATCACCATCATTTCGCGGTTGTGCAGCACTTCAACGCCGAATCGAAGACTGGCGATCGCAGGCTGTCGCGGATTCACCGGAAACCCACCCAGTCGCTGAATCATCCAACCCTGAAGCCCTTTCACTTCATCGGCAGTCACCATAAATCGGATGTCGCGCCCTGTAACAAATCGACCTGCCGCATAGGGAACCAGCAGCGCATCCCAGCGCGATCGATGAGTTGGGGCAAGAATCACCGGACCCTCCAGGGGCAAGTTTTTCTGTCCCGTGATTTCAATCCGAAAGTAGTTGGGCAAAACGAACCAGCAGCCCAAAGGGTAAACCAGGGGTGTGAGCCAGGGAGAAATTCGCGATCGAATGGTCGTCACTGGAGCTTTGGAAGAGGGTTCCGGTGGCTCAGGCATTTGCGGGGTGGAAGCGGGTTGAATCACTTCAGGTTCAGCGGGGCGATCGTGAGAAGAGTGAAGCAAAACCATAGCTAAGCAGTTCAATAAAGCCCATCACCATTGGGGCATACCTTATACCCACATTAGTTGCTCGTGTTCATCTCTCCCTCTTTCAGGGGACAGTTCCCTCGCCGTCTATTGGCTGATTTGCGGGGCGGTGCTGTTCATGAGTTCGCCGACGCTGCCTAAACCAGTCTTGCAACTGCTGACGGCAGGCAAGTTCCAGGATGCCGCCTACTACGGGAAGCCGATGAAAGGAGCAGGCACTATCGGGCAAATTGGCGACCGTCCGTACCGCCCCTGTCTTCGGGTCATCTGCCCCATACACCAACAGCCCCAGCCGCGCCTGCACGATCGCCCCAGCACACATCGGGCAAGGCTCCAGCGTCACATACAGCGTACAGGACTCCAAATGCCAGGAACTCAATTGCTGACCCGCCTGCCGCAGTGCCAGAATTTCTGCGTGAGCTGTTGGATCGCGATCTCGCTCTCGCCGATTTTCCCCCGTGGCAATCTCCCGATTTCCCTGAACAATCACCGCTCCCACCGGAATTTCTCCTGCTTCTCCTGCCGCCTGTGCCAACTCGATCGCCTGGGTCATCCAGTGATAGTGGATGAGGTAATCAGGATGATCGATCGGGGGTGGAGGAAGGGGCATTGGAGTGGAAGGGAGAAGGGAGTGAGGGGGAGTTTTTTAAGGATTGCGCCTGGGACTGTTGTAATGCAGTTGTGATGCAGTGATGGCTGGAAGGTCTGATTATTCAGGCTGCATTAGGAGTGCATCGAGCTTGCCTTCGCGATCGATCGTATAGAGATCATCACAGCCGCCAATATGTTGATTGTTGATAAAAATTTGCGGAACAGTGCGCCGACCGTTGGCGCGTTCTGCCATTTTGACTCGTGCCGCTCCGTCTCCGTCAATTCTGTATTCCGTGAAAGGAACGCCTTTCCAGCGCAGCAGCACTTTTGCCCGAATGCAGTAGGGGCAGGTTTGCCAGGTGTAGACTTCGACGTTTGCCCTGATTTTCTCAGAAGGGCGTTTTAGGAGAAAGTTGAGGAGGTTTGGCATGGGTTGAGGGGTGAAGGGGTGGATTAAGTAGAGGGGTAAGGGGGTGGAGGGGGTGATGAAGGAGTGAAGGGGCGAGGATCGCCTGGAGAAGTTTTGCGATCGCTTTGGATGTCTGGATAAACTCCACCGCTTCACTTCAAAAGCAACTTTTTAATCTGCTCCAGCTTTCCCTGATACGGCGCGTATCGCCAGGGCAGATCAAGCCAGAAGGGCTTAGCGAGGATGCTTTTGTAGTGCGAGAAGGTGTCGAAGCTGGCTTTGCCGTGGTATTTGCCGATGCCGCTTTCGCCCACGCCGCCAAAGGGAAGTTGCGCTACGCCGACGTGCATGATCGTTTCATTGAGGCAAACTCCGCCGGATGACGTTTCTTGGAGGATGCGCTGCTGGAGTGGTTTGTTGCGGGTGAAGAGGTAGAGGGCAAGCGGTTTGGGCTTGGACAGGATCAGGTCGATCGCCTCTTCAATATCGCTGTATTCAATCACAGGCAGGAGCGGACCAAAGATTTCTTCCTGCATAAGGGGTGCATCCAGATCCACGGAGTCGAGAAGGGTGGGGGCGATGTAGCGATCGCTTTCATTTAGTTGACCGCCGACAATCGGCTGACCGTTCTGCATCAGATGAGCCAGTCGCTCGAAGTGTCGATCGCTCACAATGCGTCCGTAGTCAGGGCTGGTTGCCGGGTCGTCACCATAAAATTCGCGCAGGGCTGCGGTGATGGCTTCGATGAGTTGGGGTTTGATGCGGCGATCAACCAGCAGATAATCAGGCGCGATGCAGGTTTGTCCGGCGTTGATAAATTTGCCCCAGACGATGCGTTTGGCGGCGGTTTTCAGGTCAATATCCGCATCGACAATGCAGGGACTTTTGCCGCCCAGTTCCAGCGTGACCGAGGTGAGATGTTTGGCAGCGGCTGCCATGATAATTTTGCCGATCGCCGTTCCGCCCGTGAAGAAAATATGGTCAAACTTTTCGTTGAGCACTGCCTGACTGACTTCGACCCCGCCTTCGACGATCGCAATATATTGGGGGTCAAAGGTTGCCTCGATCAGATCGGCGACGACGCGAGAGGTGTGGGGTGCAATTTCCGAGGGTTTGAGCAAAGCGCAGTTTCCGGCGGCGATCGACCCCACCAGGGGCGAAATCATGAGCTGAAACGGATAGTTCCAGGGTCCAATAATCAGCACCACGCCCAGCGGTTCAGGAATAATTTGGGCTTTCGCCGGAAACTGTTCGGGCGGCGCACCAATGCTTTTGGGCTTCATCCAACTGCGTAGATGCTTGATGGCGTAGTCAATTTCCTGAATCACACCAACTTCAGTCGCAAAGGCTTCAAAGCCGGGCTTTCGCAAATCTGCCTGCACTGCCTGCATAATGGCTGCTTCCCGATCGAGGATTGCCTGCCGCAGCCGCTTGAGCTGATTAGTCCGAAACTCGATCGATCGCGTCTCGCCTGTCCGAAAATAGGCACGCTGTCGCCGCACGACACTTTCAATCTCAGCTTGCATCTGGTTTGTTTCGGAACCTGCGATAAATTGCACCATACCCAGCAACCTCTCCTGAGACATCTCTCTTCTACCCTAAATTCTTCTTAATAAATCGACAAGATTTCAGGAACGATCGGTTGAACTGCGGTAGCTAGAATTTGGGCAATTGGTTTTACGTTTGGTTTTACGTGTGGTTTCACTTCGCCGCGCAACTGCTTTTTTAGGGTTTATCTCAAATTCAGCCAGGGAATTCCTACCAAAAGGTGTAACCAAAGGTCTGAAAAGTTCACCGAGATCAGCAATGCGTGATTTAGATCAACAAAAAGCACTCTCGATTGTGTGTCATGCTTCGGTGTTTCTCAGTTCCGCGATCGTTTCCATTGTCATTCCGATCGTCATTCTTGCCACCAACGAAAATCCAATCGTAAAAGCAAATGCAAGAGAATCAATCAATTTTCACATCAGTCTGTATATCTATGCGATCGCCGCGTTCATTGTCGGATTTTTTGGCTTAAGTCTTTTCATTCCCTTTGTTATGGACGACTCCTTGATTACGCTAAACCTGCCGTCCGTTCTTTATTCGTTTCTCTTCGAGATTTCGCTAATGATTATGGTGGGGGCTGTGCTGCTATTTGTCCTGCTCTGGCTTGCCAGCTTGATTTTGCCGCTCGCTGCGATCGTCCGAGTTGCCAAACGCCCTGAGGTTCCGTATCGCTATCCCCTGATCTTCCGGCTCCTTTAACCTTGATTCTTATGCAAACCGAAACCAGTCAACGCAAACTCCTCTCTGCCCTCTGCCACGGCGCGATTTTGCTCAGTTCCACGATCGTTTCTGTTGCCATTCCAATTATTATCCTGTTGGTAAACGAAGACCCGGTTGTGAAAGCCAATGCGATCGAATCCCTCAACTTTCACATCAACGTTTTTCTCTATGGCATTATTTTCGGTGTGCTGACGGTGGTGTTGATTGGAATCCCACTCCTGGTTTTGCTAGGGGTTGCTACACTCGTGCTGCCGATTATTGCGATCGTCAAAGTCCTTGATCGCCCCGATCTGCCCTACCGCTATCCGTTTATTTTTCGCCTGCTGTAATCGGCTAAGCGACTACTTAAAGCATCAAGCTTGAACTCCCCACATGGGAGTATGCTATTAACGCAGTCGAACCTTACAGACTGAACATTGCAGACTAAAGAGGACTTCTCATGTCGATCGCTCGAATATTCGCCCTGGGCGGAGTCGTCATGTATCCCCTGTTGGGGCTGTCGATTCTGGCGATGGCTCTGATTCTAGAGCGGCTCATTTTCTGGTTTCAGGTCGGGCGAAAACAGGATGCCATTGTGCGCGATGTCCTGGCACTTTATCGTCGCAGTCCCAAAGCTGCCTTCCAGAAGCTCGAACAAAACGTGAACTTGCCGATCGCCCGCATTTTTTTAGCCGCCTTAGAGCTAGAGCAATCAACCCCCGACGAGTTTCGCTTAGCGTTGGAGAGTGCAGCGCAGGCAGAAATTCCCCTCCTGAAGCGATTTAACACCGTGTTTGAAACCGTGATCAGCGTTTCCCCCCTGTTGGGACTGCTGGGGACAATTCTGGGACTGATTACATCATTTGCCTCGCTGCGGATCGGCGAGTTGGGCGGACAGGCAACTGCAAACGTCACCGCAGGTATCAGCGAAGCCCTGATTTCGACTGCGGCTGGCTTGGTCGTTGCTATTTTTACCCTGCTGTTTGCCAATATGTTTCGAGGACTGTATCTGCGTCAAATTGCGCTGATTCAGGAATATGGCGGACAGCTTGAACTGATTCATCGTCGTCGCTACGAACGTGGAGGACTGCCTAATGCGTCTGCCTGATGAGCCGGAATCTCAGTTTCAAATCAACATCGTGCCGATGATCGATGTGATTTTTGCGATTCTCACTTTTTTCATTATGTCCACCCTGTTTCTGACTCGATCGCAGGGCTTACCCGTTAACCTGCCCAAAGCCGGAACCACCGAGAATCAGTCCCAGGAACAGTTTGTCATCACGATCGACCCTGCCGGAAACCTTGCTCTCAACCGAGCCGCGATGCCGCTAGACACGATCGAGGCCCAAATCAAAGCCGAAGCTGCCACCGGTCAGCAGCCGCTCGTGGTGATCAACGCAGATACAGCAGTCAGCCACGGTAACGTTGTGCAGGTGATGGATCGGCTGAGGGCGATCGATGGGGTGCGGTTGGCGATCGCGACAGAACAGCCGTAACGGGAACTACGGACGGTTAATCGATCGCAGTAGCCACAGCGTTGATGCTAGCCCGATAAAGTGCGCCAGAATCGCGTTGGTGTTGGACTGCACGACCAGTAGATCGAGCGGCGTGATAAACCGGAGCGGATTGCCCGAAAAGATGACAAAGCCCTGTTCAAAAGACTTCAGCAGCAGTGCCCCCGCGATCGCCTGCGCTCCTAAAACTGTCACCAGCAACCCTGCCAGATTGATCAGCAGCCCGATTTCCAGAATCCGAACTGTATCGCCACGCTTGGGACGCTCGGCACTGTTAGCAGCGGTGAGCTTGCGGGCCAGGCGAGTATAGCGAAACGCCCAATAAATGCTGGCAGCCAGCGCAACTAGCCCAATAAAAGCAAAGAAAAGCCCTGCCCCAGTTCCCGGATTAGCAGCGACCGGAGTGGTAGGATTCCCCGGATTCGGCGCAGGGGCACGGAGATTTCCCCCGGCAAAAATCAGCACGATTCCTGCAACGACTCCCAAAATCACCTGTGACCAGAAACTCACCCAGCCCAGAATTCGCAGCGATAAAGCAACGCGCCGGATCGCTGGAGAGACAGACACAGAACTCGATCGATTTGCCATATCCCGCACTCAAGGAAGATTCTCTCAGTGTAGATCGAGCGATTCCCAACTTGAGTTAGCGATCGAAGAAAAAACTGCCCCGTCTCGATTGCCATGCCATCAAGCTTGCCAAACCGCCCAAAAACAGCAGCCCGATTGCCCCAGATAGCGGATTGCGATCAATTCCCGTCAGCAGCATGGGAACGCGACTAGAGTAGCGAATCAAATTGCCCACATTCACCATGTAATAGCCCCAGACCAGTCCGGCATGCAGCCCGATCGCAAGCCCGAGCCTGCCTTGAGGACAGCGCGGATCAGCCACAGGACGGGGAACGGCAGTCGATCGCTTTGCCCAAACCAATGCCAGCCCCAGCAGCACCAGTCCTGGAAACTGAGGAAAAGTGCGAATAATTTCTGCGGGGGATTTAATAAAGTGGAGGCAGGCAAAAATCAGGCTATCTGCCCAAAGCACCGTTTTGGGGGAATAGTCGCGCCGCAGTTCGTCATAAATCCAGCCGCGAAAGACAAGCTCCTCGGCAAAGCCGATGCCCAACGCCATCACGCCACCTTCCAGCCCAATTCGCAGAGATGGGGCGAACGCTTGCCACTCAACCCAGCCCAAACTGCTCTGCACACCAAACAGAAAAAACAGGCTAAGCAAACCGATCGCCAGCCCCAACAATAGCTCCCGCCCATTTTGTTTGCTGAACACCAGCCCATAGGTCTGAAAAATTCGCCGATCGCCCTGTACCCTTTTACCCCAGACGCGAATCAGCAGCAGAAACGCGACAAACAGCAGAGACATGGTGAAGATCGTGACTTGATTGGCATCGCGCACGAGGAGGGCGATCGGCGCAGCAAAGGGCAGCCAGACTCCCACCACCAGCAGAAGAAACGCGATGATTCGGACTGGGGCAGGATAAAGAGCGAGGCGAGTCAGGATGGGTTTCAAGCAGGTTTTAGGGAGGCAAAACGATCGGGAAGGGGTTTATCAGGAGATTTGAAGAGGCGCCGAGGGTCTCCATTGCCCCGTTCGTTCAGGAAATCGTCAGGACAGAACCGTTTATTCATCAGGCTCGATCGTGCTGGTTAACCCCCGGCTCTTTAAACCTTCGCAGTAAAATTCGGCGTGTTCCTGGGCGCAAGTAATCACCAGGGCAATGCCATTGACGTGCGCTTCCATCATAATGCTGACGGCTTGCGGCATCGTCAGGCCACTGACGGTTTCCATCAGTGACTTAACCACATGCTCCATTGAATTAAAGTCGTCGTTGTGCAGCAGCACCTTATAGCGGGGAGCAGGTTTACGGACGGTTGATGTAGAACGCTCTTGAATCGTTTCGACTGCCACAGGCTATCTCCTCAAATCGAAGTCTGACGGTTTTGCGAAGGAGTGCAATTCAGCTCACACGGTTTCCATGTTACAGAAAATTACGTGGGCAGGCTAAAGCCGCTGCGCCTGAATCAGAACGTTGAATCAAGGTTAAATATAAGGTAGGGGACAGCGATCGTGACTTCCCCAGGTGCAGAGTCAACGCTATAGATAGAGCCAGTTTTCCCTGAAAATCAATAAAATTGCTCTATCTAGCCTTTTATGCCGTAACCTAGTGGGTGCTGCTCCCCAGGTTCAGCAGGTTCCCTTGAACAAGCCCCCGGACAAGCTTATGCAAGCAACCCCCAAAGGAAACGTTCTCCGTGTCAATTCCTCGACGGCAGACGATCAGCAAAATCCCTCGATCGCGATCGACGAGCGCGGCAATTTTGTAATCGCGTGGCAGAGCGACAGTGAGGAAGACGAAGAAGAAGTTCTCGCCCGCTTCTTTCTCCCCGGCGGCACGGCTTTTGCCCCAGAGTTTTTGGTGAACTCGCTACGGGAGGGAGACCAGGAACGCCCCGCTCTCGGAATCGATGGAATTGGCAATACGATCGCGGTTTGGCAGGCTGAAAATCAAGGCGATGCAGGCAGCGGCATCTTTGCCCAGCAATATGAGTTCAGCGGAGATGATTTCCGGGAGAATGGCTCTGAGTTTCGCATTAACACGACCACTGAGGGACGGCAGCAAAATCCGGACGTTGCGTTTGAACCGCTCGGAACCGATGAAGAAAACCGGGAAGCGCGTAACTTTGTCGTGGTCTGGCAAAACGAAGGACGCACAACGAACGAAGTGATCGGGCGCGATGAGAGTGGATTCGGCATCTTTGCTCAACGCTACAACAGTTCTGGAGCGCGTCAGGGCAGAGCTTTTTTGGTGAACACAACGACCGATCGCGCTCAGATCAATCCGGCGGTTGCAACGGACTCGGCGGGCAATTTTGTCGTGGTCTGGCAGAGCCGCACCCGGAACAACGGGTATGACATTTTTGCCCAACGATTTGATCGCTTCGGTAATCCGATCAACAATCAGTTTCAGGTGAATCCACGGGTCAGAGGCGATCAGATTAATCCTGATGTCACGGTTGGTCCGGCTGGTAATTTTGTCGTGGTCTGGCAGGACCAAGAGCAGGACGGGGACGGTTCAGGTATTTATGCCCGTCGCTACAACGCCAGAGGAAATGCGGTCGGTGCAGAGAATCTCCGCGTCAATTCCACCACAAACGGCGATCAGCAAACTCCGTCGATCGGCTCAGATAGGCAAGGCAACTTTACGATCGTTTGGGCCAGCGATAGCGATGATAATTTCAATGTGCTGGGACAGCAGTTTGGCTCGAATGGCAGCCGCATCGCCGGTGAATTCCAAGTCAACAAAACGACCGATAATGACCAGACCCTGCCCCAGATTGCAGTTCGTCCCAATGGCAATTTTGTTGTCGCGTGGCAGAGTGATGAGGGCGACGATCGCGGCACAGACATTCTGGCAAGACGCTTCACCGTTCCTCAAAATAGCGGCGGCAACGGCGGTAATAATGGCGGCAACAATAATGGCGGTAACGATGGCTCCCCGCCAACGACTCCTAGCCGACCCCGGCAACTGCGGGCAGCGCGATCGGCTCCTAAGGCAGATTTAATTGTGGGAACCGTAGAGGATGATCTGCTCAACAGCAGCAAAGGCAACGATCAAGGGTTCGGCAAAGCGCAATGGCTTGGCAAAGCGGGAGGCGATCGATTTGTGATTGGTAAAGGTCTAGGCATCAAGACCATTCTTGACTTTCAGCCAGGGAAAGACCAATTGATCCTCAAGGGCAATCTGCAGCTAGATGACCTCGTTTTTCTCCCGCAGGGCAGAAACACTGCGATCGAGGTAAACGGTCACCCAATTGCCTTTCTACAGGGAGTCAACCTTACGACAGAAAGCTTCAGCATCTAACCTGCGGGTGATTCAATGCCGTCCGAATGCGGATCAAATGCCGATCGCCAATCCCCCCTGCGATTCCTGGACAGTCTCAGCGAGGGAGTTATCATAATAGGCAGTGTTGATGTTTCTTAACAAATCGAAACTGAATGATAGCTTCCTCCCCTGGCTTAAGGGTCAAGGTTACAACGCTGCTGAAGGAAAAGGTTCTGTTCGGAAACGAACCCAGTCCAGAGCTGGCGGCAATTTTGCTGGTGTACTTTGTGCAGGGCATTTTGGGGCTGGCGCGGCTGGCGGTCAGTTTCTTTCTGAAAGATGACCTGGGCATGAGTCCGGCGCAGGTGTCGGCTCTGCTAGGGGTGGCTGCGCTGCCCTGGATGATCAAGCCGCTGTTTGGCTTTGTTTCCGATGGACTGCCGCTCTTCGGCTATCGTCGTCGTCCTTACCTGATTTTGTCTGGTCTACTGGGCACGACGGCATGGGTGGCTCTTGCGACGATCGTTCACGATGTCTGGTCGGCAACAGCAGCGATCGCGCTGGGTTCGCTTTCGGTGGCGTTTAGCGATGTGATCGTCGATTCGCTAGTGGTCGAGCGGGCGAGGACCGAGTCAGTGCAGGATGCCGGATCGCTGCAGTCCCTCACCTGGGGAACGGCTGCACTGGGCGGGTTCCTCACGGCTTACCTGAGCGGCATTTTGCTGGAGCGTT